>NZ_JBSFPS010000143.1:0-24992 GCF_053588315.1 Streptosporangium sp. NPDC003464
GCCGAGGTCCCACAACGCGATCACGGGGCTGGTGGTGGGGGTGCCGGTGTCCTTGCCGGGGCCGCCGGCGGGGGCGTCGCCGTGGCAGACGTCGCGGGCGGTGGCCGGGTCGGTGGCCGCGACAGGGCTCGCCGGGGTGCTCTTCTGCGAGCTCCGCCGCAGGGGCGGCCTGGCGGCGCCGTCACTGCTCCACATCGCGACCAACTCGCTGGGCTACCTGTCCGCCCGCCTCGCCCCGGCGGAGCCCGGCGCGGCGCGGAGCGCCGGGGACGGCACCGCGGGGGGACGCCCCGCCGCCGCGCCGGGAGATCCGGCGGCGTGAAGGGCCGGCGGGTTCCGCCGTCCGAGCCGCCGAGCCGGGAGGCCGGCCGTCTCACCGCCGGGCTGTTCACCACTGGGCCGGGAGGTCGACTGTCTCACCGCCGGGCTGTTTCACGGCCGGGCCGGGGAGATCGACTGTCTCACCGCCGGGCCGGGAACCGGCCGCGGGCGGCGAGCTCGATCGTGACGAGTACGGCCACCGCCTCGGAGGCCAGCAGCGCGACCAGCACGACGAGCTGGACGACCCCGGCCTGGATGGGGCTCGCCCCGCCGAGCAGCATGCCCACGAAGGCCCCGGGGAGCGTGACCAGCCCCACGGTCGATGTCTGGTCCAGCGCGGGCACCAGCGCCTGGGCGGCCGCCGGGCGGCAGATCTCCAGTGCCGCGTCCCGCTCGGAGAAGCCCAGCGCGAGCGCCGCCTCGACCTCGCCGCGCCGCTGGATGAGCTCCTCCACCGCCCGCCGTCCCGCGAGCGCCGTGGCCGTCAGGCAGCCGCCGAGCAGGATGCCCGCCACCGGGATCAGCGTGATGCCCTTCAGCGGGACGGTCCCGGTGCCGACGAGCAGCGCGAGCACCGGCAGCGTCCCCGCCGCGACCGGCAGGGCGGCCCACCGGACCGCCCGGCCCGAGGTGATCCTGCGGCCCGCGGTCAGGCTCGCCACGCCGTACATGACCAGGATGAAGGCCGCCACCGCGAGCGGCCGCTCCACGGCCCAGACGATGATCAGCGCCACCGCGCCGAGCTGGACGGCCGCCCGCAGGCACGCGGTGATGACGGCGCGGGCGTGGCCGAGGCGGCCGAGCAGGGCGGCGGCGGCGCCCCCGGCGGCCAGGAGGGCGACGACGACGGCGGTGACCGGCGAGAGGTCGACGGTGTTCACGGGTGTGAGATGCCTTCCGGCGGGGCGTTCTCCGTCCCGTTCCGCTCAGGCGGTGGGGACCCGCTGGAAGGCCTCGGCATAACGGCCCTCACCGAAGCCCCCCTCGGCCGCGACCTGGGAGAAACGGGTCCGGAGGAAGTCTTCGAACCCTTCCATGTGGCTGATCTGGCTCACATGGGCGCGCAGCGCGGCGAGCTTGCGTTCGAAGGTGTCGGTGATGTCGATGTGATGGTCGGGGGTCTGGCCGCCGTTGAGCCAGACCTCCCGGACCGTCCACGCCTCCAGGCCCTCCTGGAGCAGGAGCTCCGGGAAGGTGTAGGGGTTGCGCGCGTCGGGGTAGACGGCGTCGAGCGCGGAGCCGCCGACCGCGCGGTGGTCGGGGTGGCTGGGGGCGATGAAACTGTAGTTGCGCTCCGGAGTGTGGGTGATCACCAGGTCGGGCCTGACCTGGCGGATGACGCGGGTGATGTCGCGCCGCAGGTCGAGGCTCTGGACCACGGTCCCGTCGCGGTGGCCGAGGAAGCGCACGTCGGTCACCCCGACGATCTTCGCCGCGTTGGTCTGCTCGGTACGGCGGAGCTCCGCCATGCCCCCGTTGTCCAGCTCGCGGTCGAAACCGCCCGCGTCCCCGTCGGTGACGACACAGTAGGTCACCTCGACGCCCCGGTCGGTGAACCGCGCGATCGTGCCCGCCGCGGCGAAGTCGACGTCGTCCGGATGCGCGGTCACCACGAGCACCCGGTTGATTTCGTTCTCAGACAACATGAGAGGCCCCTCTGTTCTTCCGCATATCGATCATCTCTCACAACCGGTGACAAGTCAGTCGGCATTCCTCTCCGGTGCTGGACCCGGTTGTCGGTGGACCGCCATAACCTAGGAGCGTGTCGATCCCAGCCGCTTCCCTGACCCACCCGTTGCTCGACGGGCTCAACCCCCAGCAGCGCGAGGCCGTCGTCCACCACGGCAGCCCGCTGCTCATCGTCGCGGGCGCCGGTTCGGGCAAGACGCGGGTGCTCACCCACCGCATCGCCTACCTGCTGGCCGAGCGGGGCGCGCAGCCGCAGGAGATCCTGGCGATCACCTTCACCAACAAGGCCGCGCGGGAGATGAAGGACCGGGTCGACAACCTCATCGGTCCGCGGTCGGCGGCGATGTGGGTGATGACCTTCCACAGCGCGTGCGTGCGGATCCTGCGCCGCGAGGCCAAGCGGCTGGGCTTCCCCTCCAGCTTCTCCATCTACGACCAGGCCGACTCCCAGCGGCTGATGGCCATGGTCTGCCGGGAGATGGACCTCGACCCCAAACGCTACCCGCCGCGCTCCTTCTCCGCGCAGGTCAGCAACTTCAAGAACGAGCTGATCGACTACGAGACGGCCGCCGACCAGGCGTCCTCCCACCTGGAGCGCACGCTCGCCGAGGCATACCGCAACTACCAGCGGAAGCTGACCGAGGCCGGCGCGATGGACTTCGACGACCTCATCATGCTGACGGTCACCCTGTTCCAGATCTTCCCCGACGTGGCCGAGCACTACCGGCGCCGTTGGCGCCACGTCATGGTCGACGAATACCAGGACACCAACCACGCGCAATACACCCTGATCCGCGAGCTCGTCGGCGCCCCCGAGCTGCGCACCGCCGACGGCGACCTGATCCGGGAGGGCACGGTCGCCCCCGCCGAGCTGTGCGTGGTCGGTGACGCCGACCAGTCGATCTACGCCTTCCGGGGCGCGACGATCCGCAACATCCTGGAGTTCGAGCGCGACTATCCCAACGCCAGGACGATCCTGCTGGAGCAGAACTACCGCTCCACCCAGACGATCCTGAGCGCGGCCAACGCGGTGATCTCGCGCAACGAGAGCCGCAAGCCGAAGAACCTCTGGTCCGACCAGGGCACCGGCCCGAAGATCGTCGGATACGTCGCGGACAACGAGCACGACGAGGCCATGTTCGTCGCGCAGGAGGTCGACAAACTCACCGACGACGAGGGCGTCGTGCCCGGCCAGGTGGCGGTGTTCTACCGGACCAACGCCGCCTCCCGGGTGTTCGAGGAGATCTTCATCCGGACCGGCCTGCCCTACAAGGTGGTCGGCGGGGTGCGCTTCTACGAGCGCAAGGAGGTCCGTGACCTGCTGGCCTACCTGCGGGTGCTGGCCAACCCCG
Organism: Streptosporangium sp. NPDC003464; assembly: GCF_053588315.1. Lineage (NCBI taxonomy): Bacteria > Bacillati > Actinomycetota > Actinomycetes > Streptosporangiales > Streptosporangiaceae > Streptosporangium > Streptosporangium sp. NPDC003464. Next base: position 3,363 of record NZ_JBSFPS010000143.1, read on the forward strand.
GCGACGTGGTGTCGCTGCGCCGCATCCTCAACGTGCCCAAGCGCGGCATCGGCGACCGGGCCGAGGCGATGGTGGAGGCGTTCGCGGCGCGCGAGCGGATCTCCTTCTGGGAGGGGCTCCGCCGGGCGGACGAGGCACCCGGCATGGCCACCCGGTCGCTCAACGCCATCAAGGAGTTCGTCGCGCTGCTGGAGGAGCTGAGGGTCAAGGCCGCCGACATGCCGCCGTCGGAGCTGGCCCAGGAGGTGCTGGAGAGCACCGGTTACCGCGCGGAGCTCGCGGCCTCGGGCGACCCGCAGGACGAGAGCCGCCTGGAGAACCTGGACGAGATGGTCTCGGTGGCCTCGGAGTTCGAGGAGGCCAACCCCGAGGGCACGCTCGTGGAGTTCCTGGAGCAGGTCTCCCTGGTGGCCGACGCCGACCAGATCCCGGCCGGTGACGGTGGCCAAGGTGTGGTCACGCTGATGACCCTGCACACCGCCAAGGGCCTGGAGTTCCCGGTGGTCTTCCTCACCGGCATGGAAGACGGCGTCTTCCCGCACATGCGCTCGCTGGGCGAGCCGAAGGAGCTGGAGGAGGAGCGCCGCCTGGCCTACGTCGGCATCACCCGGGCCGAGAAGCGCCTCTACGTCTCCAGGGCGGCCGTCCGCAGCTCCTGGGGGGCGCCCGCGTTCAACCCGGCCTCCCGCTTCGTCGCCGAGATCCCGTCGGAGCTGGTCGACTGGCGCAGCGACCCCGGAAAGAACGCCTGGAGCGCGGCCTCGGGCGCCTCCCGCCGCGACGCCCGCCCGGCCCCCGCCAAGAAGCCCGGTGGGCGCCCGGTCCCCAACCTGGCCCCGGGCGACCGGGTCACCCACGACAAGTTCGGCCTGGGCACGGTCGTGTCGGTGGACGGCGTGGCGGAGAAGACCAAAGTCAAGATCGACTTCGGCAGCGGAGGTGAGAAGACCCTCCTGCTGGCCTACGCGCCGGTGGAGAAGCTCTGACCGGCGCCGAGCGGCGGAACGCCGGGTGGGCGGCCGTCAGCCTGGGCGAGTGCCGGGTGACCCGGGTGGGTGACCAGCGGGCGGGGTGAGCGCTGGACGGGCTGGTGAAGTGCCGAGCGGTCCAGGGAGGCGTTCCGGGCGAGTGCCGGGCGGCCTTGGTGACGCGGGGCGGCCGGGACGAGTGCCGGACGGCTGCGGGGAAGGCCCGGTGGGTTCACCGGGCCTTCCCCGGACCGGGGCCGCCAGCGGACCGACTCCCGGAGCGGATCGCCTCTGAGCCGGACCGACTCCCGGAGTGGATCGACCCCGAGCTGGACCGACTCCCGGCGCTGATCACGTGGCCGGATGGATCGGGTCCGGGGGACGGTCCTCGCGGTGGACCAGCGCTTGCGGATCAGTCCTTGCGGATCAGTCCTTGAAGACCTGGGTGTAGGGGTCCTCGCTCTGCTCGTCACCGAGGTCGAGCTCGTCGAAGTCCGCGACCTGGGCGGCGGACGGAGCCTTGATGGCCGACTTCACGCCCCAGCCGGAGTAGCGGCTGTCGTTGAGGTAGGTCATGTCCAGGCTGGTCAGGCCCCGCAGGGACTGGGTCCAGGACGAGACGGCCCGCCGTACGAGCTGGTCGGGGCCGAGGTAGAGCTTCCAGCTCACCGGCAGCGTGGCGGACTTGGCCGAGGGCTTGGCGCCCAGCAGCGCGCGGACCGTGGGGGAGACCTTGTAGAGCTCGCCCAGGGTGATCGTGCCCGAGTGGACGACGGTCCGGGTGCCGTCCCAGGTGCCGCCGGGACGCTTGGCCGTCGTGTGGGCCAGCGCGGCCTTCAGGGTGGCGGGTTCGAGGGGGTTGACGATCTGCTGGGCGGGGTTGCCGGCCACCACCGCGCCGCCCTTGACGCGCAGCCACTCCTTGCCCTCGGGCAGGGCGTCGCCGTAGAAGCCGCCGGAGATGTAGGAGACGCCCTTCACCATGAGGGTGCGGGAGGGGCCGAACAGGTTCTTCAGCTCCTTCTCGGCCCCGGGCAGGGTGAACTTCTCGGTCAGGTCCGAGGCCACCACGCCCTGCTTACCGAACTCCAGCACGCCGTTGCGCCGGCTGAAGATCGCCCGGTTGTTCTTGCCCTCGCCGATGATCTTCGAGTTCTCGGCGAGCTTCACGCCGCGGTGGGTCCTGAACTGGCTCTTCAGTGCGGAGACCGGGTCCGTCTGCGCGATCTGGGCGTTCGCCGGGGCGGCCGGGGCGGCCTGGGCGTTGGCGGGGGCGGCCACGAGTGCGGGCGCGATCAGCGCCGCCGCGGTGGCGCCGGTCAGGGTGGCGATCATTCGCCTCATTTAGGGGGTCCTCCTGTATGGGTCCTCGCATCCTCGCGGAGCGATCATCGAGATTCTTGCTCAATACATGACATGGAGGGTGAAAATCTGATCAATCGACCGCGCCCGGCAGGCGAGGCCTGCCGGGCGCGGGGATGTGATCAGCGTGCACCGATCACCGCTCAGCGATCACCGGACAGCCGATCACCGAACGGAGATCGGCTGTTCGGTGATCGGTGCAGGGCGACCGACGCGAGGTGATCAGTTCTTGATCAGCGGGATCGTGGCGACGGCCTTCACGCCCTTCTCCAGCTCCTTCATCTCGGCGACCTGGTCGGCGGCCGGGGCCTCGATCGTGACCTTGGAACCCCAGCCGGTGTAGCGGGTGTCGATCGTCGTGGACGAGTCCTTGCCCTCCGAGTAGGTCGTCACCAGCCGCTGGGGGAGCTGGTCGGCGCCGACGTACAGCTTCCAGTTCACCGCGGACTTGGCCCTGTCCTCGGGGAGGAAGGGCGACGAGGCCCGGAACCACGGTGACACCTTCTGCAACTCGGCGAGGGTGATCTTCCCGCTGTAGACCCCGGCGCGCTTGGTGGCGTGCGCCAGCAGGGCCTTGAGCGTCGCCGGCTCGGCGGGGTTGACGTACTGGCTCATCGAGCCGATGAGGCCGAGCGGGGCGGGCGGGTTGCGGACCCAGGTCTTGTCGGCGGGCAGGAACTCACCCATGACGCCGCCGGAGACGTAGGAGGTGTCCTTGACACGGACGACCCGCTCGGGCTTGGCCATCCCGGTGATGACCTTGGAGAGCGTCTCGTTCTTCGCGTCCTCGGTGTCCTCCGCGTCCTCCGTCGCCGCGAGGAGTGCTTCGAGCTCCTGCTGCTTGATCCGGAGCTGGGCGGTCTGGTCGGACGCGATGATGCCGGAGGCGCCGAACTGGAACTCGCCGGTGCGCTTGGCGAACACCACGTTCCCCTCCGGGCCCTGGGACTTCGTCGTGTCGACGAAGCTCACCCCGCGACCGCCGCCGAACTGGCTCTTCAACGCGGTGACCGGATCGGCGGCCTGGGCGTGCGCGGTCGAGGCGAGCGCGGGGGCGCTCAGCACGGCCGTCGCAGCGCATGCCAGACCGGCGATGTATCGCTTCAAGGAAAATTCCTCCTGAATGATCCCTCCACCCCGTGTGGGAGGGATGGGGGCATTCTGGCGGATCAAGATCGCGACGGCATCTCGTATATGGATAAATGCCTTGAAATACCTGTGAATGTTCCGTGCAGACCTCTGCCGCCTCCGGGATCCCCGACGGGAGGTCGGCCGCCCGCGGGAAGGCCGGCGGGGGACCCGGGAGGCGGGGGACCTGGGAGGGGACCTGGGAGGCGGGGGGACCTGGGAGTGGCGGCTCTCCGCGCCGGCGAGGGATCCCGGCACCGTCGAGCGGCGGTCGCGGACGGGGTCCGCGTCGAAGGAGAGCCGTGGATCGGCCGTGGGGTTCCGCGCGGACTTCCCCGCCCGCCGATCGGCGGTGGGCGGTGTCGCGCGCCCTGTCCGACCAGCGATGCCGCGTGCTCTGTCCGGCCGCCGGTTCCGCGCGCCCTACCCGATCGGCAGCACCGCGGGTTCCGGGAAGTCGGCGCCGACGCGTCCGGCGTCGGCGGTGTCCTCCGGAGGCGGCGGGGTGAGCGTGACGGGTGAGCCCCAGCCGGTGTAGCGGGTGTCGGCGACCGTGGTGGTGTGCTGGCGGGGTCGCCCGGGGAGGGGCTGCTTCCAGGTGGTGGTCAGGCGGCGGGCCAGGCCGGACCGGTCGAGCCAGAGCCGGAAGCCGATCGGGATCCGGCCGCTCCGGGCGCCGGGCGGCCCCGGGAGCCGGTCGCGGAAGCTGGGGGAGACCCTGTAGAGCGTGCGTAGCGTGACGGCCCCCTGGAGGAACGTCCCGGACGGGACGCGCCTGTTCACCGCGGCGTGCGACAGCAGTGTGCCCAGGGTGGCGGGCTCGAAGATGTTCACGATCTGCGGCAGCGCCGCCGTCTGCTTGATGTTGGCCGGGCCGATCAGGCCGAGCCAGGTCTTGCCCTCCGGCAGCCACGTCTCGTAGCCGGGGCCCGACAGGTACGCCTCGTTTGGGAAGCAGATCACCCGGGTCGAGCCGAGCCGCCGCCCGATCTGGGCCTCCAGCTCCCTGACGACCCCCTTCCCCAGCTCCGTCCGCCCCACGGTGTCCGTGCCGTACACCCCGGCCGCGTCGAACTCCACCCTGCCCTTGCGCCAGATGGTGACGGCCGGCTTGCCGTCCTTGTAGACCCGGCCGAGGTCGGAGATCCGCAGCCCCACGTGCTCGCCGAACTGCTGCTTCAGCTTCTGCACCGGGGAGGGCGGCGCCTGCGCCCGCGCCACCCCCGTCGACAGCGCCGAAGCGGCCAGCACCGTCGCCAACGCGGCAACCCACCGTCTCATCGGATCTCCCTCTCCGGGGCCAGGATCCGCCAAGCTAGCCAACCACCGCGGCCCCGGATATGGCGTGGGCCAACAAGTCGGACCCGTGGATTGCGCGTGCGTGAGCCGTACGGCGGGCCGTGCCGGGCGGGTGCGGCGCGGGGGAGCCGCGGGCGGTCTCTCGGCGGTTCCTCGTCGATGGCCGAGGTCCCGCGCCGGTGCCGCCGGGCCGCCCGGGGGCCAACCTTCCCCCGTCCCCCACGGAAGCCCGGGGCCAACCGTCCCCAGCCCCCTCCACGGAAGGCCGGGGCCAACCGTCCCCGTCGCCTCCATTGACAGGGGGCGGAGGAGATGATCCCCTCCATGCATAGTTAGGAAGGCTTCCTAACTAGCTGTGCCGTCTCACCCCCCTCAGGACAACAGCAGGAGGATCGATGAGATCTCCTATCCGAGCGCGCTCGCTGGTCGGCGCGCTCGTGGCCGGACTGCTGCTCAGCTCGCTGGCCGCCCTCCCCGCCACCGCCGCGCCGACCCGGTACGAAGCGGAAGGCGCCACCGTCTCCCAGGGCGCCGTGGAGTCCAACCACGCCGGATACTCCGGGACCGGGTTCGTCAACACCGACAACGTCGTCGGCTCCTACGTCGAGTTCACCGTCAACGCGGCCGGCGCCGGGTCCGCCGCCATCGCCATCCGGTACGCCAACGGCACCACCGCCGACCGCCCCGCCGACGTCGCCGTCAACGGCGCCGTCGTCTCGGCCGGCCGCTCGTTCAACGGCACCGGCGGCTGGGACACCTGGGCGACCTCCACCCTGACCGCGCCGGTGAACGCCGGCGCCAACACCGTCCGGATCACCTCCACGACCGCGGGCGGCACCCCCAACCTCGACTTCGTCGACGTCGAGGTTACTGTGGCCGGCAACGACCACCAGGCGGAGAACGCCACCGTCTCCCAGGGCGCCGTGGAGTCCAACCACGCCGGGTTCACCGGCACCGGGTTCGTCAACTACGACAACGTCGCCGGCTCCTACGTCGAGTTCACCGTCGACGCGGCGACCGCCGGCAACTACCGCCTGGCGTTCCGCTTCGCCAACGGCACCACCGCCGACCGTCCGATGGACGTCGCCGTCAACGGCGTACCGGTCGCGGCCGGGCTGTCCTTCCCCGGCACGGGCGCGTGGACCACCTGGGTGGAGAAGTCCGTCACCGCGGGCCTCGTCGCCGGTGCCAACAAGGTCCGGGCCACCGCCACCACCGCGGGCGGGGGCCCCAACCTCGACCGGCTGAGCGCGACGGCGCCGGCCGACGCCGAGCCGCCGACCGCGCCGGCGGGCCTGCGCGCCGTCGGCGAGATCAGGCCGACCTCGGTCGACCTGGCCTGGACGGCGTCCACCGACAACGTGGGCGTGTCACAGTACAAGGTCTACAACGGCGGCAACGTGCTCATGACCGTGGGCGGCAACGTCACCGGCACCACGCTGTCCGGCCTGACGCCCAACACCAGATACGTGCTCAGCGTGCTCGCCTACGACGCGGCGGGCAACGCCTCCCAGGGCAGCAACAACGTCGACGTCACCACGCCGCCGAGCGACGACACGCAGCCGCCCGGAACGCCGGCCGGCCTGCGCGCGACCAACGTCGGGGCCGGCACGGTCACGCTGGCCTGGAACGCCGCCACCGACAACGTCGGGGTCACCGGCTACAACCTCTACCGCGACGGCACGGCGTTCGCCACCGTGCCCGACCTGACCGCGACCGCCGACGGGCTGGCGCCCAACACGGCCTACGCGTTCGCGGTCGAGGCGTTCGACGCCAACGGCAACGTCTCGCCGCGCAGCGCGCCGCTGACGGTGCGGACGACCGGTACGGCGGCCGGCGGCGACCCGGTCCACGACAAGGACATCGCCAAGCTCGACCTGCCGTGGGGCATCGCCTTCCTGCCCGACAACAGCGCGCTGGTCGCCGAGCGGGACCGCTTCGAGATCGCCCGCGTCACCCCGGACGGGCAGAAGACCGTGGTCGGCAAGATCACCGAAGCGGTGACGACCAGCGGCGAGGGCGGGCTCCTGGGCCTGGCGGTCTCGCCGACCTTCACCGTCGACCACTACGTCTACGCCTTCCACACGGCCGCCTCCGACAACCGTGTGGTGCGCTTCAAGTACGAGAACGGACAGATCGGCGCCCGCGAACCGCTCGTCACGGGCATCGCCAAGAACAAGTTCCACAACGGCGGCCGGATCAAGTTCGGCCCCGACGGCTTGCTCTACATCACCACCGGTGACGCCCAGGACGGCAACCGGGCGCAGAACCTCAACTCGCTCAACGGCAAGATCCTGCGGGTGACGCCGACCGGCGCCGGCGCGCCCGGCAACCCGTTCCCGAGCGCGCCGCGGGTCTACACCCTCGGCCATCGCAACCCGCAGGGCCTGGCCTGGGACTCCCGGGGACGGCTGTGGGCGTCGGAGTTCGGCGACGCCACCCTGGACGAGCTCAACCTGATCCAGCCCGGCAAGAACTACGGCTGGCCCAACTGCGAGGGCGGATGCGGCAACCCGGCCTACGTCGACCCGGTCCGGCAGTGGGACGTGGCCGCCGCGTCGCCGAGCGGTCTGGAGATCGTCAACGACTGGATCTACATGGCGGCCGTCCGGGGCCAGCGGCTCTGGGTCATGAAGATCACCGGTAGCACCACCGACACGCCCCGGGCGTTCTTCAACGGCCGGTGGGGCCGCCTGCGCACCGTCGTCAAGACCCCCGACGGGGGGCTCTGGCTCACCTCGACCAACAACGACAAGAACGGCGGCACGCCGACGGTCCTCGACAACACCATCGTGCGGCTGAAGTTCGCCGCGGCGCCGTCCGCGCTGACCAGCAGCGCGTTCGCCGCCGGCGGCACCATCCCCGCCAAGTACACCTGCCAGGGGGACGGGGTGGCCGGCAACGACATCTCGCCCCCGCTGGCCTGGACCACGGCGCCGCCGGGCACGCAGAGCTACGCGATCACCTTCGTCGACACCGCCAACGGCGGCAAGCACTGGGTGATCTGGGACATTCCCGCCGGCAGGCTGTCACTGCCGGAGGGGCTCGGCCTCGGCTTCAACGTGCCGCAGGTCCCGGGCGCCAAGCAGAAGGCGATGAGCAGCGGGAACAAGGCCCTGCAGTACTTCGGGCCGTGCCCCGGCGGGTCCACGCACAAGTACGAGTTCACGCTGTACGCCGTGAACACCGCGACGCTGCCGGGAGTGAGCTCCGGTTCGTCGGTGGCGGCGGTGGAGACCGCGATCCTGGCCAACGACCTCGCCGCGGCGACGCTGGCCGGCACCTCGAACGCCGGCACCTGAGCACCGGCACCTGAACGCCGGCATCTGAACGCTGGCACTTCGAACGCCGGTGCCCCAAGGGGGCGGGCGCCCCGGCCGGGACGGAGGGATCCGGTCCGGGCGGGGCGCTCCGGGCCGGCCGGGCCCGGCGCCCCCCGGAGTGGGCCCGCCCGTCCCGCGCTACTCGGTGGTGGTCTCCTCCTGCGGCGCGACGAGGTGCACCGGGGTCCCCCACGAGGCGAACCGCACGTCGCTGACGCGGGTGACCCCCATGCTGAGCGGCGGCTCCGCCCACGAGGTGACCAGCCTGCTGGGGAGCCCGTCGCGTCCCGTCCACAGCCGCCAGGCCACCTTCATGGCCGCGACCTTGGCGTTCGGCCTCTTGCGCAGGTCCGCCCGGTAGGACGGCGAGACGCGGTAGAGCGCGCCGAAGGTGATCACGCCCTTGTGGAGGGTCGCGCCGGGCTTCTTGACGGTGCTGGTGGACAGCAGGGCCTTCAGCGTGGCCGGCTCCAGGACGAGGACCGGGGTCAGGAAGGGAGACAGATCACGGATCTTGCCGGGCGTCCGCATCCACTTCCGGCCCTCGGGGAGGCTCTCGCCGATCACTCCACCGCTCATGTACACGTTCCCGCCGACGGCGAGGTTGCGGACCGGGGTGGCCCTCTCCCCGGGGAGATCAGACCTGGTCAGGATGTCGTATCCGGCCACGCCCGAGGCGCCGAACTGCACGACGCCGCGGCGCTTCTGCGCGGAGAGGGGCTTGCCGTCGGAGTTGGTCCGGCCGCTCTCGACGATCTTCACACCGCGCTGGGCGACGAACTGGGCCTTCAGCGCGGTCACCGGGTCGGTGGGCGCGGTCCGGGCGTGCGCCGGGGCGGCGGTCGTGGACAGGATCAGAGCGCCGGCCACCAGGATGATCCATCGCTTCACGGGGAAGTCTCCTCCTGAGGATAGAAGATCAAAAACCCTAGGGTATGTCGTACCGGAATGTAGGGGTAATACCGATAAAGGCAGCGGATTGGGTGTGATCCTATGGAAACCGGGCCTGTGGACGGCTGAAAGCCGTCATCGGGCCGGGCCCTCACCGCGTGGGCGGTTACGCTGCCCGTAGCTCCCGTCGCGGGTGCCGGTGGCTCCCACGGCGTGGGCGGGGCGCAGACAAGGAGGTCTGTATGGACGCCGTGCCGAGGATCCGCGTCGTCATCGCCAAACCCGGGCTCGACGGGCACGACCGCGGTGTGAAGATCGTGGCGCGGGCGCTGCGGGACGCCGGGATGGAGGTCGTCTACACCGGCCTGCACCAGACGCCCGAGCAGATCGTGCGCACCGCCGTCCAGGAGGACGCGGCCGCGATCGGGCTGTCCGTCCTGTCGGGCGCGCACATGACGCTCTTCGCCAGGGTGCTCGAACTGCTGAAGGACGCCGACGCCGACGACATCACGGTGTTCGGCGGTGGGATCATTCCGGAGGCGGACATACCCGAGCTCCACCGGATGGGCGTGGCCCGGATCTTCACACCGGGCGCGACCACCCAGGAGATCGTCGAGTGGGTGCGGAGCGCCGTTCCCGCCCGCGTTTAGGACCCGGTGACCTGCTCATGCCCTTCAGGGGGCTAGGCTTCATTGGCGCAAAACCCGCCGGGCTCCCCTCACCCGTGGAGCCGGCCCGCCGACATCTGTACACCAGCCGGACAAGCAAGGACGGACCCTCGTGGACCTGTTCGAACATCAGGCGAAGGAGCTCTTCGCGGAGTACGGCATCCCGGTGCCGCGTGGCATTGTCGCGCACACCGTGGAGGAGGCACGCGCGGCAGCCGAGCAGCTGACCGGCCGTGTCGTCGTCAAGGCACAGGTCAAGACCGGTGGCCGCGGTAAGGCCGGCGGCGTGAAGGTCGCCGACGACGCCGCCGACGCCGAGCAGAAGGCCACCCAGATCCTCGGCATGGACATCAAGGGCCACACGGTCCACAAGGTCCTGATCGAGGAAGCCAGCGCGATCGCGGAGGAATATTACTTCTCCTTCCTGCTCGACCGCGCGAACCGCACCTTCCTCGCCATCTGCTCCGCCGCGGGCGGCATGGACATCGAAGAGGTCGCGCACAGCACCCCGGAGAAGGTCGCCAAGATCCCGGTCTCCCCGCTCGACGGGGTCGACCGGGCCAAGGCCCGTGAGATCGCCGAGGCCGGCGGCCTGCCGGCGGTCGCGCTCGACGGCGCCGCGGAGCTCATCGAGAAGCTCTGGTGCGCCTTCGTCGACGAGGACGCCTCCCTGGTCGAGGTCAACCCGATGATCCTGTCGGCCGACGGCCAGGTCAAGGCCCTCGACGGCAAGGTCACCCTCGACGACAACGCGACCTTCCGCCAGGCCGACCACGCGGTCTTCGAGGACAAGGCCGCCGAGGACCCCCTTGAGGCCGCGGCCAAGGAGAAGGACCTCAACTACGTCAAGCTCGACGGCAGCGTGGGCATCATCGGCAACGGCGCGGGCCTGGTCATGTCGACCCTCGACGTCGTCGCCTACGCCGGCGAGGCCTTCCCCGGCCGGCCCAAGCCCGCCAACTTCCTCGACATCGGCGGCGGCGCCTCGGCCGAGGTCATGGCGTCCGGCCTGGAGATCATCATCTCCGACCCGTCCGTGAAGTCGATCTTCGTGAACGTCTTCGGCGGCATCACCGCCTGTGACGCGGTCGCCAACGGCATCGTCTCCGCCTTCCAGCTCCTGGAGAGCCGCGGCGAGGCCGTCAGCCGCCCGCTGGTCGTCCGGCTGGACGGCAACAACGCCGAGCTCGGCCGGCAGATTCTGGCCGACGCCAAGCTCTCCGGCGTCGAGCTGGTGGACACGATGGACGATGCGGCCAAGCGTGCCGCCGAACTCGCCGCGGTAGGTGCGTAATGGCTATCTGGCTGACCGAGAACAGCAAGATCATTGTTCAGGGCATGACCGGCGGTGAGGGCACCAAGCACACCCGCCGCATGCTCGCCTCCGGCGCCCGCGTCGTCGGCGGCGTCAACGCCCGCAAGGCCGGCACCACCCACGAGGGCCTGCCCGTCTTCGGCACCGTCGTCGAGGCCGTCAAGGAGACCGGCGCCGACGTGTCGGTCGTCTTCGTGCCCCCGGCGTTCACCAAGGACGCCGTCAAGGAGGCCATCGACGCCGAGATCCCGCTCTGCGTGGTGATCACCGAGGGCGTCCCGGTCCACGACACCACCGAGTTCTGGGCCTACGCGGTCGCCAAGGGCAACAAGACCCGCATCATCGGGCCGAACTGCCCCGGCATCGCCTCGCCCGGCGCCTCCAACGCCGGCATCATCCCCGCCGACATCACCACCGCCGGCCGCATCGGCCTGGTCTCGAAGTCCGGGACGCTGACCTACCAGCTCATGTACGAGCTGCGTGACTTCGGCTTCTCCACCGCCGTCGGCATCGGCGGCGACCCGGTCATCGGCACCACGCACATCGACGCGCTGCAGGCGTTCCAGGACGACCCGGCCACCGACGCGATCGTGATGATCGGTGAGATCGGCGGCGACGCCGAGGAGCGCGCGGCCGCCTACATCGAGCAGCACGTGACCAAGCCGGTCGTCGCCTACGTCGCGGGCTTCACCGCCCCCGAGGGCAAGACCATGGGCCACGCCGGCGCGATCGTGTCCGGCTCGGCCGGCACCGCCCAGGCGAAGAAGGAGGCTCTGGAGAAGGTCGGCGTCCGCGTCGGCAAGACCCCGAGCGAGACCGCCCGCCTGATGCGCGAGGTCATGCAGTCCCGCTAGTCCCGCTGGTTCCGCCAGGGAGGCGCCCGATGTCCAACCGGGCGCCTTCCTCGCTGTCCGGCGCCCTTCCGTAGGGCCGTCCGGCGGCCTCCCGTACGGTCCCGCCGTCCGGCGGCCTTCCGTACGGTCCCGCCGTCCGGCGGTCTCCCGTACGGCGCGCGACACGCGGGGCGGAGGAGTCTCTCCCACGCGGAAGATCCTGAGACCATCGACTATTGTGACGGCCCTTCTCGATCAGCTCCGGACGGCTCCCCGTAACGTCCTCAGCCGTATCCCCCTGCCAGGCGTCACGGGTGACGACGACGACGTCCGCCGGCCGCTCCCCGTATCCGGGATGCTCGCCGCCGCCTGGACTCTCGGCGTGGGCCTGGCGGTGCTCACCACCCTCACCCTGGTCGGCTGGATCGCCTCCCCCAAGGGCGCGCTCGGCCCCGGCCTGCCGGGGGTCTTCCGCACCGCCGCGCAGCTCTGGCTGGCGGCCCACCACGCGGGGTTCGCGATCCCCGGCGGGTCGGTGGGGCTGCTCCCGCTCGGGCTGACGGTGCTGCCGGCCTTCCTGCTCTACCGGGCCGGCATCTGGATGACCCGGGACGCGGACCTGCGCCTGCGGCTGCCCGCCCGGCTGCCCAAGAACAGCCCGAAGGACGAGGCCAACGCCCGGCGCCGGGCCCAGCTCGTGCTGGTCGCCCAGGCGGGCGTCTCGCTGGCGGCGCCGTACGCGCTGCTGGCCGGGATCATCGCGCTGGTCACCCGGAACGAGATCACCCAGCCGTTCCTCGGCGACGTGCTGGTCAGCCACGTGGCGGTGGCCTTCCTCGCGGGCTCGCTGGCCACCGCCAGGACGATCGGCCCGTGGCGGTCGATGCTGCGCCTGCTGCCCGAGCGGCTGCGCTCCGTCGTGGTGGCCTCGGCCGCCGCGCTGGGGATCATGCTCGTGGCGGGTGCCGTCATGGTGCTCGCCGCCGTCGCGGTGAACTTCCGGCAGGTCCAGGAGCTGTCCGGCGTCCTGTCGCCCGGCTTCGTCGGCGGCCTGCTGCTCCTGCTGGTCCAGGGGCTCTACCTGGTCAACGCGGTCATCTGGGGGATGTCCTACATCGCCGGTCCGGGCTTCGCGGTCGGCTCCGGCACGCTGGTCGCGCCCACCGGGGTCCAGCTCGGGACGGTGCCGAGCCTGCCGATCCTGGGCGCCCTGCCGGAGACGGGTCCCACCCCGGCGTGGGTGATGGTGGTGATCGCGCTGCCGTTCGCGGCCGGGGCGGTGGCGGGAGTCCTGGGCGTCAGGATCGCGCCGTCGCCGTCGTACGAGGGCGCGCCGCTGTGGGGGTTCGTCTGCGGGCTGGCGACCGGCGTGGCGGCCGGGCTGCTGGCCGCGCTGTCCGGCGGGCCGCTGGGCGGGGCGAGGCTCTCCTCGGTCGGTCCGGCGGGCTGGGAGGTCATGCTCTCGGTGACGTTGGAGGTGGGCGTCGCCGCGGGCATCTCGGCGGGGCTGGCCAACTGGTGGCTGATCTTCCGGGGGCACAACACCGCCGTCACCAAGGCCGCCGCCAAGGTCGGCACGGCCACCGCGCCGGTCCGCAAGGCGGGAGCCAAGATCGCGAAGGCGGCGGGGGCGGTGGCCGGCAAGGTCGGCTTCGCCGAGCCCGAGGGCCTGCGCACGCTCCCCGGCCACTGGCTGGACGCCACCGAGTGCGACACCCAGCCGATCCCGGTCATCAGGGACGACTGGGAGGACGAGCACGCCTCGGCGGCGGCGGAGAACCCTCCCCAGCTCCACCACCGCGGGCCGCCACGCCCGCCCCGGCGCGACATCGTCGACGAGTCCGACGACAAGGGCGGCCACGTGATCTACCTGGACCCCTACGCCTGGGACCGCGACTGAGCCGCGGGCGGCCCGCCCTGCCCGCGGAGGGGCCGGGCGGGGGTTCCGCGGGGACCACGCGGCCGGCGGCCCGGGAGCCGCGGGAGCGGCCGGGGCCACCGACCGGCTCACCGAAGGGTCCTGAGAGTCCCCAGGATCGGGACTCCCGGGATCAGGGGGTTCTCGGGATCAGGGAGGGAACGGGAACTGCACGTCGCCGGGCCGGACGAAGGGCATCTTCTTCTCCATCGCCCGTTCGAGCTGGTCCACGCACTCGTTCTGGGCGGTGACGGTGCCCGCGCCCCGGCGGCACTCGGCGTAGGAGGCCAGCTCGTCGCTGAAGTAGAACTGCATCGCGGTCACTCCCGCGGCGATCAGCAGCGTCAGCACCGACACGGCGACGCCGACGACGGCGGGCGTCGTCGGCTTCGTCACCGAGCGCAGGGCTCCGATCGCGCGGACCGAGGCGACGAGGGCGAACAGCGACATGACGAGCCCCGCGAGGGGGAGCATGAGCGTCAACACCACCGAGGCGAAGGCGAGCCACAACGCCCGCCGTCCCGCGCCCTCCGCCGGCCGTGCCTGGACGGGAGTCGTCACCTGACCTCCTTGCTTCGTGTGAGCGGACAGGCAGATACCCTTGCAGCGGCGTGAGTCCCCGTCGGAATGGAGTGCGTCGGTGTCATCCCAGGCCGCTCGGCTTGTGGTCCTCGTGTCCGGTTCTGGAACCAACCTACAGGCCTTACTGAACGCTGTGGCAGACGAGGCTTACGGGGCCCGGATCGTTGCGGTGGGCGCCGATCGCGACGGTATCGAGGGATTGGCCCGCGCGGAGCGCGCCGGCATCCCCACCTTCGTCGAGAGGCTGGCCGACCACCCGGGGCGTGACGTCTGGGACCGGGCGATCGCGGCGCGGATCGCCGAGCACCGGCCCGACCTGGTCGTCTGCGCGGGGTTCATGAAGATCCTCGGTGAGCCGACGCTGACCGCCTTCCCCGTCCTCAACACCCATCCCGCGCTGCTGCCCGCCTTCCCCGGCGCGCACGGGGTCCGCGACGCCCTCGCGTACGGCGTGCGGATCACCGGCTGCACGGTGATGCTCGCCGACGCCGGGGTCGACACCGGGCCGATCATCGCCCAGGAGGCCGTGCCCGTTCTCGACGGCGACGACGAGGCGTCCCTGCACGAGCGCATCAAGACCGTCGAGCGGGCCCTGCTCGTCAAGACCGTCGGCCGGATGGCCCGTGAGGGCTGGACCGTGGCCGGAAGGACCTTTCGCTTCGGACGACCCGGCGGATGAGCCGGGCGCCCCGGATGAGACCGGAACCAAACAGGAGGATCAGGAAGTGACCCGCATCGCCATCCGGCGCGCGTTGATCGCTGTGTATGACAAGAGCGGGCTGGAGGAGTTGGCCCGCGGACTCGACGCCGCGGGTGTGGAGATCGTCTCCACCGGCGGCACCGCCGCGAAGATCGCGTCGTTCGGTGTCCCCGTCACCCCGGTCGAGGCGCTGACCGGGTTCCCCGAGTGCCTCGACGGCCGCGTCAAGACCCTGCACCCGCGCGTGCACGCCGGCCTGCTGGCCGACAGCGGCAACCCCGCCCACGTCAAGCAGCTCGAAGAGCTGGAGATCGACCCGTTCGAGCTGGTGGTGGTCAACCTCTACCCGTTCCAGGAGACCGTGGCCTCCGGAGCCTCCGACCGTGACTGCGTGGAGCAGATCGACATCGGCGGCCCCGCCATGATCCGCGCCGCGGCGAAGAACCACGGCACCGCCGCGATCGTGGTCGATCCGGGCGCCTACGGCGACGTGCTCGCCGCGGTGGCCGAGGGCGGTTTCACCCTCACCCAGCGCCGCCGCCTCGCCGCGGCCGCCTACGCCCACACCGCCGCCTACGACACCGCGGTGGCCTCCTGGTTCGCCGACGTCTACGCCCCGGAGGAGGGCGCCTGGCCGAGCTACATGGGCGCCGCCTGGGAGCTCAAGTCGCCGCTGCGTTACGGCGAGAACCCGCACCAGGGCGCGGCCCTCTACTCCGGCGGGCGTGACGGCCTGGCCAACGCCGAGCAGCTGCACGGCAAGGAGATGTCCTACAACAACTACCTCGACGCCGACGCGGCCTGGCGGGCCGCCTGGGACTTCACCGAGCCCGCGGTGGCGATCATCAAGCACCAGAACCCGTGCGGCATCGCGGTCGGCGCCGACGTCGCCGAGGCGCACCGCAGGGCCAATGCCTGCGACCCGGTCTCCGCCTACGGCGGTGTGATCGCGGTCAACGGTGAGGTCACCGAGGAGCTGGCCCGGCAGATCTCCGAGGTTTTCACCGAGGTCGTGGTGGCCCCGTCCTTCGCCGCGGAGGCGCTGGCCGTCCTCACCCAGAAGAAGAACATCCGGCTGCTGGCCTGCCCGCAGGGGCCGGACAACCGGACCGAGTTCCGCCGGATCGACGGCGGCCTGCTGGTGCAGGCCACCGACCGGGTGGACGCCCCCGGCGACGACCCGTCCACCTGGGAGCTCAAGGCCGGTCCGGCGGCCTCCGCCGAGGTCCTCGCAGATCTGGCCTTCGCCTGGAAGGCCTGCCGCTCGGTGAAGTCCAACGCGATCCTGCTCGCCGCCGACGGCGCGAGCGTCGGGGTCGGCATGGGCCAGGTCAACCGGGTCGACTCGGCGCAGCTGGCGGTCTCCCGGGCCGGTGACCGGGCCCGGGGGTCGGTGGCGGCCTCCGACGCGTTCTTCCCGTTCGCCGACGGCCCGCAGGTGCTCATCGACGCCGGGGTGAAGGCGATCGTGGAGCCGGGCGGCTCCATCCGGGACGCGGACGTGATCGCCGC
Source organism: Streptosporangium sp. NPDC003464 (assembly GCF_053588315.1). NCBI lineage: Bacteria > Bacillati > Actinomycetota > Actinomycetes > Streptosporangiales > Streptosporangiaceae > Streptosporangium > Streptosporangium sp. NPDC003464. The sequence goes on from NZ_JBSFPS010000143.1 coordinate 19,862, forward strand.
GGCCGAGGCCGCCGGGATCACCCTCTACTTCACCGGCACCCGCCACTTCTTCCACTGATCTCCGCTGCCGTGTACGGCCGCCGCACAGGTGGGGCGGCCGTACACGGGAGACAGGAGAGTGGCGGACCGGACAGGATTTTCTGGCCAGAGAAGGTTTAAACCCCGGTTAACCTGAACCGTTCCTTCCCTCGCCCCCTGTGGAGATCCCTCATGCCTCTGCTCGATCCCGTCCTGAACGCCTTCGTGATCATGAACGGGTTCTGGGAGAGCCCCTGGCTTCTCCTCATCTTCGCCTTCGGCGCCGCCTACCTGGGCGCCAAGGCCGTGGAGGTCATCCCCTTCACGCGCAGGATCATCGAGCGGAGGGAAGCGGAGCGCGGCTGATCTCGTGGAAGGATTGAACCCATGAGCGCGCAGATTCTGGACGGCAAGGCCACCGCGGCGAAGATCAAGGCAGACCTCACGGCGCGGGTCGCCGCGCTGAGAGAGCGCGGGATCACCCCCGGGCTCGGCACCGTCCTGGTCGGCGACGACCCGGGCAGCCAGATCTACGTGGCCGGCAAGCACCGCGACTGCGCGGAGGTCGGCATCGCCTCCATCCGCAGGGACCTGCCCGCGACGGCCACGCAGGCCGAGGTCGAGGCGGTCATCGACGAGCTCAACGCCGCCGAGGAGTGCACCGGCTACATCGTGCAGCTCCCCCTGCCCCGCCACCTCGACACCATGGCGCTGATCGAGCGGATGGACCCGGCCAAGGACGCCGACGGCCTGCACCCGGTCAACCTGGGCCGGCTGGTCCACACGGTCGACGCGCCGCTGCCCTGCACCCCGCACGGCATCGTCCTGCTCCTGCAGGAGTACGGCGTGCCGATCAAGGGTGCCGAGGTCGTCGTGGTCGGCCGTGGCATCACCGTGGGCCGCTCGCTCGGCCTGCTGCTGACCCGCCGCTCGGAGAACGCCACGGTCACCCTCTGCCACACCGGCACCCAGGACCTGGCGGCTCACACCCGTCGCGCCGACATCGTCGTCGCCGCGGCGGGCGTGCCGCATCTGATCACCGCCGACATGGTCAAGCCCGGCGCCGCCGTGCTCGACGTCGGGGTCTCCCGGGTCGACGGCAAGATCGCCGGTGATGTCGCCCCCGGCGTCAAGGACGTCGCGGGCTTCCTCACCCCCAACCCCGGCGGCGTGGGCCCGATGACCCGGGCCCTGCTGCTGAGCAACGTGGTCGAGGCCGCCGAGAAGCAGGGCTAGGTCTCAGGACGCCCGGCGGCCCGCGGCGGTCGCCGCCGGCTGCGGCTCCGGGGTGCCGGCCGCGCGCTGCGGCGGCACCACCGGGGTCGGCCGGACCAGCCCCAGGGCGACGACCTCGTTGGCCAGCCTGGTGCGCCGGTTGGTCCCCTCCGGGATCCGGAACTTCTGGTAGAGACGGAGCAGGTGCTGCTTGACCGCGGCCTCCGTCACCACCAGATCGTCGGCGATCTCCCGCGCCGTGGCAGGTGCGACGAACGCCTCGTCCGACAGCGCCGGACGGCACAGCGACGTCAGCACGTCCACCTCCCGCCGGGTCAGCTCCGGAGCCGCGGCGCGGCGGAGCTCGACCTCGGGGGCGAAGTCCTCACGCGGGACTCCGCCGATCCTGCCCCGCGCGGCGCCGAAGGAGACGACGTCGCCGTCGTCGAGCACCCTCCGGGCGATCGGCCTGCCGTTCACCCGCGTGCCGTTGCGGGACAGGCCCAGATCAACGACATACAGGTAGGGTCCGCGCCGGACGAATTCCGCGTGCAGCCGGGACACACTCGGATCGGTGAGCCGGATGTCCACTCCCCGGCCGCGTCCGATCGTCGTGATCTCGGGGCGCAACGGGACCACCTCGCCAGTGTCCTCGATGCGTATGAACGGCCCCTCCACGGCAGTTCCTCCCCAGGTAGCCCGCCGTAACTATTCCTACAGCTCCGGCTTACCCAAACGAGGTGATGCGGAATCGCCTTTGCCAGAAGGAGAATCCCTCATGAAATTGGTCTGGACCTCTCGGGAAGGTTTCCCCTGCTCACGGGTAGACTTCGAACGAAGATAAGCGGAGGAAACACTCATGGCGGACAAGCCCACAAAAGGCCTCGCCGATGTCGTAGCCGCGTCCACAGCGCTCAGTGACATCGACGGTCAGGCCGGTCTCCTTTTCTATCGTGGCTACGACATCCACGATCTGGCCGGCCGCACCACCTTCGAAGAGACCGCCCACCTGCTGCAGCGCGGAAGCCTCCCCAACGGGGAGCAGCTGGCCGCCTACGGGGCGCAGCTCGTCGAAGGGCGTAAGCTCGGCGCGCTCGCCGACGCGAACATCCCGGAGATCGCGGACAGGCAGGCGCCCATGGAGGCGCTGCGCACCCTGGTCTCGCTGGCCGGGGCCGACGATCCGGACAAGGACTCCAACAGTCCCGAGGCCAACCTGCGCAAGGCCGCCCGGCTGACCGCCCAGCAGCCGATCCTCGTCGCCCGCTACCACGCGGCCAGGACGGGCGCCACGATCCCCGAGCCGGATCCCGGGCTGAGCGTCGCGGCCAACTTCCTGCTGCAGATCACCGGCCGCACCCCCGAGCGGCGCGAGGTCGAGATCTTCGACACCTGCCTGGTCCTGCACGCCGACCACACGATGAACGCCTCGACGTTCGCCGCCCGCGTGTGCGCCGCGACCCTGTCCGACATGCACTCGGCCATCGTGGCGGCCATCGGCACCCTCAAGGGCCCGCTCCACGGCGGGGCCAACGAGCAGGTCATGCGGACCCTGGAGGCCCTCGACCCGGCCGCCGTCGCCCAGTCCGTGCGCGACCGGCTCGCCGCCGGCGAGAAGATCATGGGCTTCGGGCACCGGGTCTACAAGACCGAGGACCCGCGCGCCACGCACCTGCGCAAGATGTCGCAGGAGCTCGCGGACGCCTCCGGCGACGACAAGTTCTACCGCATGTCCAAGGAGATGGAGGAGGTCGTCTTCGAGACGAAGGGCCTCTATCCCAACGTCGACTTCTACGCGGCGACCGTCTACCACTACCTCGGTATCCCGACAGACCTGTTCACTCCGGTCTTCTCGGTCAGCCGCATGGCAGGATGGACCGCACACGTCATCGAGCAGCACGCCGACAATCGCCTGATCCGCCCGGACAGCGAATACATCGGCGAGCGCGACCAGAAGTGGAAGCCGCTCGCCGAGCGATGAGCCGGGTGCGGGCGACGAGTGCGCGAATGAACGGCGGCCAGGGGTGGGAGCGGTGAGCACAACTGAAGATCGCTGGAGACCGTATCCGCTGGTGCTGGCGGGTGCGATCCTGGCCGTGACCTTTGCCGTCCTGCTCGACCCCGAGTGGGGTGGGTTCTCTCTCGGTGTGGTCATGACGCTGGGGGCTGTGCTCCGGCTGGTGGGCAGCGGCCTGCTCGCCGTACGCACCAAGACGACCGACGCCGTCACGCTCGCCGTCTTCGGCGTCGCGCTGATGGCCGGCTCGCTGGTGCTCCAGTATCCGGCGCTCATGCCGCTTTAAGCCGGACGCACGGGTGGATCGCAAGCCGCCTGAACCCGTCCGATAGCCTCAACGGCCAGTGAGCCTCAAAAGGACTGTCTGGCCAGTGTTAGTTCAGAAGGGGAACCACACGCATGCCCAAGATCAAGGTAGAGGGCCCCGTCGTCGAGCTTGACGGCGACGAGATGACCCGGATCATCTGGCAGTTCATCAAGGACCAGCTGATCCTTCCCTACCTCGACGTCGACCTGAAGTACTACGACCTCGGGATCGAGCACCGTGACGCCACCGACGACCAGGTGACGATCGACGCCGCCAACGCGATCAAGCAGTACGGCGTCGGCGTCAAGTGCGCCACGATCACCCCGGACGAGGCGCGGGTCGAGGAGTTCGGCCTGAAGAAGATGTGGAAGTCCCCGAACGGGACGATCCGTAACATCCTCGGCGGTGTCATCTTCCGCGAGCCGATCATCATGTCCAACGTGCCGAGGCTCGTCCCCGGCTGGACCAAGCCGATCATCATCGGCCGTCACGCGTTCGGCGACCAGTATCGCGCCACCGACCTGAAGATCCCGGGCGAGGGCACGCTGACCCTCACCTACACGCCGAAGGACGGCTCGGAGCCGATCGAGCTCGACGTCTACGACTTCCCCGGGGCCGGCATCGCGATGGCGATGTACAACCTGGACGAGTCCATCCGCGACTTCGCCCGCGCCTCCATGCGTTACGGCCTGTCCCGTGGCTACCCGGTCTACCTCTCCACGAAGAACACGATCCTGAAGGCCTACGACGGCCGCTTCAAGGACATCTTCGCCGAGGTCTTCGAGACCGAGTTCAAGGCCGAGTTCGAGGCCGCCGGCATCACCTACGAGCACCGCCTGATCGACGACATGGTCGCCGCGGCGCTCAAGTGGGAGGGCGGCTACGTCTGGGCGGCCAAGAACTACGACGGCGACGTCCAGTCCGACACCGTCGCGCAGGGCTTCGGCTCCCTCGGCCTGATGACCTCGGTGCTGATGACCCCCGACGGCCGGACCGTCGAGGCCGAGGCCGCCCACGGCACCGTGACCCGTCACTACCGTGAGCACCAGAAGGGCAACCCCACCTCCACCAACCCGATCGCCTCGATCTTCGCGTGGACCCGTGGCCTCCAGCACCGTGGCAAGCTCGACAACACCCCCGCGGTGATCGACTTCGCCGAGAAGCTGGAGCAGGTCTGCATCGAGACCGTCGAGGGCGGTCAGATGACCAAGGACCTCGCCCTCCTCGTCGGCGGCGACGCCAAGTGGCTGACCACCCAGGACTTCCTGGCGGCCCTGGACGAGAACCTGAAGAAGAAGATGGCCTGAGGCGTGTTCCGCGGATCCTCGCCACGGTGAGGATCCACGGACGCGCCCCGGCCGTCCGCCGGGAACGCAGGAAGGGCCGCCCACCGGGCGGCCCTTCCCGTTTCCCGCCCTCGGCCCGGCCCGTTTCCCGCCCTCGGCCCGGCCTGTTTCCCGCCCTCGACCCGGCACGCCTGCTCCCGGCACGGCCTGGTCCCGGCGCGGCGGTGGGCGGTCTCCACGGCCGCTACCGGGCGGCCATGGCCGAGGCGTCCTTCTGTCGTCGCCGGG
>NZ_JBSFPS010000144.1:0-24992 GCF_053588315.1 Streptosporangium sp. NPDC003464
CCGCCGAGATCGCCCGGTCGGTGGCCGACCTGATGGTGCTCGACGCCCCGACCGTCTGCCTGCTGCTCGGCGAGGGGGCCGGCGGCGGCGCTCTCGCGCTGCTGCCGGCCGACCGGGTGCTCTGCGCCCAGCACGCCTGGCTGTCCCCGCTGCCGCCGGAGGGGGCCTCCGCGCTGCTGTACCGGAGCGTGGACTTCGCGCCGGAGATCGCCGCCGCGCAGGGCGTGAAATCCACCGACCTGCGCCGCGACGGCATCGTGGACCGGATCATCCCGGAGCTCCCCGACGCCGCCTACGAGCCCGAGGCGTTCTGCCGCCGGGTGGCCGGCGCCCTCGAGTACGAGATCACCGGCCTGCTGAGGCGGGCCCCCGCGGACCGCCTCACCGCCCGTCTGGCCCGCTACCGGCGGCTCGGGGTGGGCTGAGACGCCGGCGGCCTACGGGAGTGGCGGGCTCCCCGCGCGGGCACCTCGTGCCGCCAGAGCTCGTCGCCGCGGGCGTCGAAGCCGACGTACACGGCACCGTCCCGATTCGGGTCGGCCCCGGTGGGCAGTTCACCGCCGAACAGGCGGACGCCCTGTCCGGGGAAGGCGTCGACCGTGTGGGCCGACACCCGGCCGCCGCCGCGGAGCCGCAGCTCGACCCGGGCCGTCCCCGTACCGGTGTAGCCGTACCAGCGACCGGCCACGGCCTGCCCGGGACCGGCCCAGGCGGTGACCGGCTGCCTCCTCTGCTCCTGGCCGGCGCCCAAGGTCGTGCGGGAGTCGCCGCCGGCGAGTCCCGCCTGCCCGCCGTCGTGCCAGAACACCAGGCAGTTGCCGGCGTGGAGGTGGGCGCTGACCCCGCCGGGCAGGGGGACACCCGCACCGGCGGGCTCACGGTCCTTGTGGCAGGCCGGTGTGAGGACGTCGTCCAGCCGCTGGAGCGGCTTCCCGCGCCCGTCGGCGAAGGCGTAGCTGACGGAGGGGGGAGCGCCGAGGGAGGCGCCGGGGAACCGGACGGTCCAGACGGGCAGCGGCATGCCCCGGCCGCGGATCACGGTGCCGGGGAAGCTCCGGCCGCCGACGGTCGCCCTGACCGCGTGGACGGACTCCTTGGCCGCGCCGAAGACGACGACCTCGGCCGGGAAGGGGATGCCGCCGGTCCTGCCGCCGACCCTCCCGGCCTCCTCGCCGTCCCACTGCTCGACGGGCGTGCAGCCGGCCATGGTGCCGCCCGTGTCCGTGACCTGTTGCGCCCCGCAGAACCGCAGCGGACCGGCCTGCGCCCCGCGGCTGTACCAGACCCGGATCGGGACGTCCGGGAAGTCCGGGTGCGGGATCGTGAGCACCTCTCCGATGGGCGGATAGTCCCGCAACGCCTTCTCGAACGACTGCTCGGGACCGCGGACGGAGACCATGCTGGTGTTCTCGCCCTCCCCCGCCGGCGGAGCGACGGCGGACCAGACCAGCGCGGCCACCGCGGTCACGGCGGCCGCCACCGGGACCAGGACGGCCCAGCGGCGCCGCCGTGCCCGGGAACCGCGGGCCTGGACCCTCGCGTAGGCGTCGGGGGCGGTGGTGTAGGTGCCGGCGCGGGCGTCGAGCGCGGCGCGCAGGCGCTCTTCGAGATCGTTCATGAATCCTCCCGGAGAGTCCTGCCCAGGGCGGACAGTCCCCGGCTCGTGTGAGTCTTGACGGAGCCGGGGGAGACGCCCATCGCGTCGGCGATCTCCCGCTCCGACAGGTCCAGCCAGTAGCGCAGGACCAGGGCCTCGCGCTGGCGGCGGGGGAGGCGGTCGAGGGCGGTCAGGAGCTCCCGGTGCTCCTCGGCGACGATGACCACGTGCTCGCTGCTGGGCGCGGCCGGCGGCGGGGCGAGCGGGCGCAGCCGTACCAGCCGTAGGTGGCGCAGCCGGTTGCGGGTCATGTTGCACACGGTGGAGCGCACGTAGGCGACGGCCGCGCCGTCGTCGCGCAGCCGTGACCACCGCGCGTGGAGGCGGGCGAACGCCTCCTGGGCTATGTCCTCCGGGTCGTCGGCGCCGAGCAGTCCGGCCAGCCGCACCATCGACAGATGGTGCGCCGCGAACAGCTCGGCGAACGAGGGAGGCGCTGCTGTGGAGAGGACGGTCACACTGTCGAGACACCCGGGCGGCCCGCCGGTTGACAGGGCACGCCGCGGCGCTCCTACGGCTCCGGCGTCGACGGGCTGAGGGAGACCGGCAGACGCTCGATCCGGAGGGAGAAGACCTCCTCGCGCGGGACGACGACCTCGTAGGCGCCGTGGTCGACCATCCAGTAGCCCAGCGCCTCGGCCTTCATCCCGCTGTGCCCGGTGTAGGCGATGTGCAGGCTCTCCTCGCCGTTCTCCTCCGAGACGTCGAGGACCAGGCACGGCTCGCCGCCGAACGCGCCGACCGTGCGGACCAGCACCAGCCAGTCGAGGTCGGCGCGGGAGACCACCGTCCGCCAGTAGCCGGCGGCGGCCTCGAAGCCCTCCTGGGCCTCCTCGTTGAACAGCACGACCTCGTCGGCGCCCGGGCCGATGGCGGCCGCGTAGGTCCGATCGGCGTAGTGGGCGACGAAGCCCGAGGCCACCGGCTCGATCTCGGGGCTCATGCGGCCGGCCTCCAGCTGAGTCCGTCGTACAGGCCGAAGAGACGCTCCTCGTCGGCGGTCACGTGGATGATCTCGGCCCCCGCGGGGATCGGCATCGGCGTGGTGTGGAACTGCGGCACGACGTGCTCGCGCGAGGTCGTGAAGCCGTTGCCGGCGAACGGGGGTGAATCGTTCCAGTCGCCGCCCATGTGCGGGCCGTACGGCACGACGTAGCTGTCCATGTCGCGGGCGAACCAGCGCATGAGATAGATCTCCGGGACCGTGCCGGTCAGCTCCGAGCCGTCGAAGCCCAGGTCGAGACCGGTGAAGAGCTGCGCCGGGGTGGTCAGGCGGGCGCAGTCCTGCACCCGGTAGACATATCCGGATATCACGGTCCGCCTGCCGGCCAGATAGGGCACGAGCAGCCGGGGCGGGATGACCTTCTGCATCTGCGTTCTACGACCAGGTGGCTCACTCACGGTGGCAGTTTACGATCTGCCGACAGGGAGCCGCCGGTGTTCCAGGCACGGTAGGGCATTCCGGGTGGCAATCGTGATCTGAGGGTCCAGCTCGCACGTCTGCACGGCGGGCGCCGGGCCCAGGTCGGAGCGGACCACGCCCATCGGGTCGACCAGCATGCTCCGGCCGATCCCGAAGCCGTCGCGGACCTGCGGGTTCGGCGCCTGGCCCACGGCGGCCACCCAGGTGGTGTTCTCGATCGCGCGGGCCCGGACCAGGGTCGTCCAGTGCTCCTCCTTCATCGGCCCCGTCCCCCAGGCGGCGATCACCGCGAACAGCTCGGCGCCCTGGTCCACCAATGCCCGGGTCAGCTCGGGGAAGCGGATGTCGTAGCAGGTGACCAGGCCGACCCGGAGTCCGGCCAGCTCCACCACGACCGGGGTGTCGCCCGGCGCGACCAGCTCCGACTCGCGGGCGCCGAAGGAGTCGAACAGGTGGATCTTCCGGTAGGCCGCCTCGATCCCGCCCCCGGGGCCGATGGCCACCGCGGTGTTGTGGACCCGGCCCTCTCCCGGCTCGAAGACCCCCGCGACCACGGCCAGGCCGTGCGCCCGGGCGGCCTCGGCCAGCCCGGTGACGAAGGGCCCGTCCAGCGGCTCGGCCAGGTCGGTGATCCGCCTGCCGTAGCGGGTGAGCGTGGCCTCGGGGAGGATCGCCAGGTCGGCGCCGCCGGCGGCGGTCCGCTCCAGCGCCTCCCGGGCGCTGCGCAGGTTGGCGGCGGGCTCCTCGGAGACCGCGATCTGGCACAGGGCGATGCGTGTCACGCGTCCGACCTTATCCGGCGGTTCGGCATGGGCTCCATCCACGTGAGGCGGCGCCACGCCCACTCCAGCGGGCCGTATCTGAACCTGGCCAGCCAGGCCCGGCTGAACACGACCTGGAGCGCCAGCACCGCGGCGGCGAGCAGCACCCCGGTGATCCGGGTCGGGTCGGCGGTCAGCAGCGGCAGCGCCGCCAGGATGACCAAGGTGCTGACCAGGTAGTTCGTCAGCGCCATCCGGCCCAGCGGGCTCAGCGCGGCCAGCAGCGCCTCGCGCGCCCGGGTCCGCAGGAGCAGCAGCAGTCCGGTGCAGTACGCCACCGCGGCGGCCAGCCCGGCGGCCGGATAGGTGCCCCGGTAGAAGAGCGTGTGATCGACGGCGGTGCGGGCCCACAGGTAGCCCAGAATCACCGCCAGCACGCAGGCGCCCGCGAAGACGGGCGCCAGCAGCCACTCGGGCGGCGGATACTCCATCATGGCCATGCCCAGCAGGAACAGCCCCGGGATGAGCTTGGTCCCACCCCCCTCGTGCACCGCCCAGGCCGTGACGGCCACCCCCAGCGCGAGCGCGGCCGGCCGGGGGAGGCAGGAGACGGGCAGCAGGACCAGTGCCCCGAAGATCGCGTACGGCAGCAGCACCTCGCCCGGGTTCACGAGCTGGTGGACCAGGCCGAAGCAGGCCAGCACCGCCAGCCTGCGCAGCAGCACCAGCCGGGGATGGTCCGTCCGTCCGGCCGCGGACCTCAGGAACAGCACGAAACTCAGCCCGAACAGGAACGAGAAGATCGGATAGAACCTGCTCTGCAGGAGGTTGTCGATCATCCAGTCGACCGCGGTGTCCTCGGGGGCCGTGAGGTTCTCGCGGGTGTGCTGCCAGGTGTTGACCAGCATGATCCCGCACACCGCGAAGCCGCGGAGGGCGTCCAGCTCATGAAGCCTTCGGGTCACAGGAAATAGACGTACCACCACACAATCCACCCTGCATATACGACCCATGACAAAAGTGAGCTTCTCCTCCTTCTCCGAGCCGCCGCACGGCGGGCCCGCTCACCCGGACACGGGGACGCTCCGGTCTCGATCGCCGGGCGGCGTGCCGGTTACGCTGGGGCGCGTGAGTGATTCCCTGGTGGCGCGGATGCGCGAGTTCGGCACGACGATCTTCGCTGAGATGTCGGCGCTCGCCGCACGGACCGGCTCGATCAACCTGGGACAGGGCTTCCCCGACACCGACGGGCCCCCGGAGATGCTGGAACGCGCGGTGTCGGCGGTCCGCGGCGGCCTCAACCAGTACCCGCCGGGTCCCGGCGTCCCCGAGCTGCGGCAGGCCGTCTCCGAGCACCGCAAGGACCAATACGGCCTCGCCTACGACCCCGACGGCGAGATCCTCGTCACCGTCGGCGCCACCGAGGCCGTGGCCGCGTCGATCCTGGCGCTGTGCGAGCCGGGCGACGAGGTCATCGCCTTCGAGCCCTACTACGACTCCTACGCCGCCTCCGTCGCCCTGGCCGGAGCCGTGCTCCGGCCGGTCACGCTGCGCCCGGTCGAGGGCCGGTTCACCTTCGACCCCGCCGAGCTGCGCGCCGCCGTCGGCCCGCGCACCCGGGTGATCCTGGTCAACTCCCCGCACAACCCCACCGGCACGGTCCTCACCCGCGCCGAGCTGGAGGAGATCGCCCTCCTGTGCCACGAGCACAGCCTGGTCGCCGTCACCGACGAGGTCTACGAGCACCTCACCTTCGACGGCGTCGAGCACATCCCGCTGGCCACCCTCCCCGGCATGCGCGACCGCACCGTGATGATCTCCTCGGCGGGCAAGACCTTCTCGGTGACCGGCTGGAAGACCGGCTGGGTCTGCGCCCCGCCCGAGCTCGTCCGCGCCGTCCAGACCGTCAAGCAGTTCCTCACCTTCACCGCCGCCGCGCCCTGGCAGCTCGCCGTCGCCCACGGCCTGCGCCACGAGCTCGGCTGGGTCTCCTCCCTCCGGGCCGGTCTGCAGGCCAAGCGCGACCGCCTGACGGCCGGGCTCTCGGCCGCGGGCTTCGACGTCTACCGGCCCGCCGGCACCTACTTCGTCCAGACCGACATCCGCCCCCTGGGCTTCACCGACGGCCTCGCCCTCACCCGTGAGCTGCCCGCCCTGGCCGGCGTGGTCGCCATCCCCACCCAGGTCTTCTACGCCCACCCCGAGCGCGGCGGCCACTTCGTCCGCTTCGCCTTCTGCAAGAAGGACGAGGTCATCGACGAGGCCGTGAGCCGCCTGGCCCGGCTGGGCGGGACGGGAGGCGGCCCCGGGTGACGGGCGGACGCCGCCCGCCACCGGGGCGACGCCTCGCAGGCGGTTGCGGTGTCCCTTCTGGCCTGATCTGTGCGGCGGTCCGGGCCACCTGGACCTGAGGTCGGGACCTACGCCGGCGTGGCGGCCGGGGACGCCGACGGTCTCGGGACGATCGCCGCGGCGCTCGGACCGCGGGGCCGGACCGGCTGGATCACGGGATGATCCGGACCGGCAGGCGTCTGGCGCGGACGGCGCCGCGGACCGCCGTGGCCAGCTGGGCGTATTCGGGGGCCCGGGCGGAGCTGGCGCGGTAGGCCAGGCCGATGGTGCGGCCGGGGGCGGGGGGCTGGAAGCGGCGCAGTGTCAGCCGCGCGCGCCTGCCCGTCTCCACCGGGACGGCCGACTCCGGCAGCAGGGTCACGCCGAGACCGCCCGCGACGAGCTGCACCAGGGTGGGGAGGCTGGTGGCGTAGGTGGCGGCGGTGGCGCGGGCGCCGACCTCGCGGCAGACGTCGATGGCCTGCTCGCGCAGGCAGTGGCCCTGGTTGAGCAGCACGATGTCGAGCCCCTTGAGCACGTCCCGTTCCAGCGGCCCGTCGGCCTCCGCCAGCGGATGGCCGGAGGGGCAGGCGAGCAGGAAGTCCTCCTCGTAGAGGGGCTCCTCGACCAGGCCGGCCGTCTCCGTCGGAAGCGCCAGCAGCACCAGGTCCAGGCGGCCCTCGCGCACCTCCTCCAGGATGGTCTCGGTCTTGGCCTCGTGCACGGTCAGCTTGAGCCGCGGGAACTTCCGCGCGAACATCGGCAGCAGCGCGGGCAGCACGTAGGGGGCGACGGTGGGGATCACCCCCAGGTGCGCCGGGCCGTGGAAGGGCTCCCTGGTGTGGGCCACCTCGCCCATCAGGTCCCCGACCGCCTTGAGCACCCGGGCGGCGTGCACCGCCACCCGGTCGCCCGCCGGGGTCAGCAGGACCTTCCTGGTGGTCCGTTCCAGCAGCTGGGTGTGCAGAGTCTCCTCCAGGGCCGAGACCGCACTCGACAGCGCGGGCTGGCTCATCCGGAGAGCGGTGGCCGCCTCCCTGAAGTGCAGGTGCTCGGCGACCGCGAGGAAGGCCCGGAGCTGGGCCAGGGTGGGGGTGAGCTCGCGGGTCGGCTGCAGCGTGGAGGCCGGCCCTTCGGGACGGGGAGGGAAAGGGGCACGGCGGGTCATGGCTTGATCATTTCGAATAGTGGAGGACAGGCTTGAACGCGGAGCGTTACGCTCGGTGCGTACCGGTAGCCGAGAGGTGGAGGCTCCGGGCCCCCGGCTGGGCGGGCGGAGGCGTCGGTCGGCCCGGCCCGGGTGGCGCGGCCTGACGTCTGACCTCCGGTCCGAACGGCGAGCCGTGAGTGTCGGACTCGGGGTGGAGAGGCCGACTGATAGGAAAAACTTTTCACATTGGCCTGACTGCTCGATTTCTCGGATCAATGTTAGATGCGGCAGGGTAGGCCCCGACAACGACGTCCTTCTGCAAAGGAGATCCGGACTTGCTCACCGTCGGTGACCACTTCCCTGAGTTCGAGCTGACCGCCTGCGTCTCCCTGGACGCGGACAGCGCGTTCGCCGAGATCAACCACAAGTCCTACGACGGCAAGTGGAAGATCTACTTCGCGTGGCCCAAGGACTTCACCTTCGTCTGCCCCACCGAGATCGCCGAGTTCGGCCGTCTGGAGGGCGAGTTCGCCGACCGCGACGCTCAGGTCCTGGGTTTCTCCGTCGACTCGGAGTTCGTCCACCACGCCTGGCGTAAGGACCACCCGGACCTGCGTGACCTGCCCTTCCCGATGCTGTCGGACATCAAGCGCGAGCTCTGCACCGAGCTGGGCATCCTCGGGGCCGACGGCGTCGCCCAGCGCGCGACCTTCATCGTTGACCCCAACAACGAGATCCAGTTCGTCATGGTGACCGCCGGTTCCGTCGGCCGCAACGTCAAGGAAGTCCTCCGCGTCCTCGACGCGCTCCAGTCGGACGAGCTCTGTCCGTGCAACTGGAACAAGGGCGAGGCGGGCCTGGACGCGCAGAAGCTGATGGCCGGATGAGCGTCGATGCCCTGAAGGAGGCTCTCCCGGCCTACGCCAAGGACATCAAGCTCAACCTGGGCTCGGCCGTGACGACCTCGTCGCTGACCGACCAGCAGCTCTGGGGCGCGGTCCTGGCCTGCGCGCTGGCCACCAGGTCGGCCCGCGTGATCGCCGAGATCTCCGCCGAGGCGGCCGCCAACCTGTCGGCCGAGGCGTTCCAGGCGGCCAAGGGCGCCAACGCCGTCATGGCGATGAACAACGTCTACTACCGGTCGGTCCACCTGATCGGTGACGAGACATACTCCACCATGCCGGCCAAGCTCCGCATGACGATCATCGGCAACCCGGGGGTCGACAAGGTCGACTTCGAGCTCTGGTGCCTCGCGGTGTCGGCGATCAACGGCTGCGGCCGCTGCCTGGAGTCCCACGAGCAGGTGCTGCGCCAGGCCGGCCTGCCCCGCGAGCAGATCCAGGAGGCCCTCCGGATCGCGGCGGTCGTCAACGCCACCGCCGCCACCCTGGAGTCCGAGGCCGCCCTGGCCATGGTCTGAGCCTCCGGCCGGGGGCCGAGTGCTCGGCCGGAGGTCCGTCTCCCCGGTCCGGGCCGAGCCTCCGGCCCGGGGTCCGGGCTCTCCGGCGGACCGGCGGGTGTTCCACGGAACACCCGCCCGTCGCCCGTCAGCCCTGCGACCGACGTCCTCCGCCCGGCTCTCGGGCTCCTGCCACGTCCACGGCGGGACCTCGCGCAGCGGGTGGAGCTCCTCGTCGGTGGCCGCGCGGGAGTTCTGCCGGGCCACCCGCGAGCCGGACTCCGGATGCTCGCGTACGGCCTCGCGGAAGGGCTCGTCGTCGGGGAGTCCCGCCCCGCCGAATCATCCGAAGATCACCTGAGCGACCGTGAGCCCGACGGACACCGCGCCCAGGCCGGCGACGATCGAGGCGACGACGTTGGCGACGGCGAAGAACATCGCGCCGGTCTCGGCCAGCCGCAACGTCTCGTAGGAGAACGTCGAGTACGTGGTCAGCGCCCCGCACAGCCCGGTGCCCAGCAGCAGCCGCACCTCGGTGCCCACCGCGCCGGCCAGCACCGCACCGGTCAGCATGCCCAGGATCATCGAGCCGGTCACGTTGACGGCGAAGGTGCCCCAGGGGAAGACCGTGTCGTGGCGGGCCTGCACGGCCCGATCGGTCAGGTAGCGCAGCGGCGCGCCGACCGCGCCGCCCAGCAGCACCAGCAGCCAGTTCACGGCGCCCCCTGGCGGCCGAGGTAGTGGACGACCTCGACCTCGTCCAGCACGGCCAGCCCCTCGATGAGGAGCTCGTCCAACTGGGGCAGGAAGGCGCGGATCCGCTGTTCGGTGTCGACGATCACGACGGCCACCGGCAGGTCGTCGGCCATCGAGAGCAGCCGGGTGGTGTGCACGACCTGGGTGGCGCCGAAGCCCTCCATGCCCCGGAAGACCGACGCCCCGGCCAGCCCGGCGGCGTGGGCGCGGTGCACGATCTCGGTGAACATGGGGCGGTGATGCCAGGTGTCGGTGTCGTCGACGAAGATCGTCAGCCGCAGGGCCCGTCCGGACAGGGTCATCGCGATCTCCCCCCTCTCCTCGCCAGGAACCGGCGGGTGATCCACGCGCCGGCCGCCACCGCGGCCATGGCCGCGACGACCGTCGCGGCCAGATAGCCGAGCGCCAGTTCGGCCCGGCCGGCGGACGCCAGGCGGTCGATGTCCACGCAGTAGGTGGAGAAGGTGGTGAAGCCGCCCAGCACACCGGTGCCGAAGAACGGCCGCACCCAGACCGGCGCCGCCCACGCCTCGCTCAGCGTCACCATGAGGACCCCGATCACCAGGCAGCCGGAGGCGTTGACGCCCAGCGTGGTCCAGGGGAAGGAGTCGTCGGCGGTCGGCCACAGCAGGCCGGCGCCGTAGCGGGCGCCCGCGCCGATCGAGCCGCCCGCGGCGATCACCGCCAGCACACGGTAGTGCGAGCGGCGCAGCTCTCGGCGCTGGCGCGCGTCGGCCAGATCGACATCGGGGTCGATGGGCTCGGTCACCGTCGTGGACCTCATCCGATCCGAACGCATGTCCCTCCCTACGCGTGGCGGGTGCCCGTGGACGCGGACACGACCTTTCACGAGTAGGGACCGTTGGCGGCAGCGCGGTGCCACGGTTCGGGTACGGCGGGCCCCACCGCCGCGGGCGTCCGCCTGCCGGCGAGGCGCCCCTGACACCGTTCAGCTTAGCGCGGTGCGTCCCGGCCACCGGCGGCCGCGCCCGCCGTACGCGGGGAGGAGTCACGGGGACCATCGGTCCGGGCTCGCCGAGCACCCTGCGCCCGCCGTACGCGGGGAGGAGCCGGATACGTGGGACGAGACGCCAGGGGCGGGCCCTGGCGTCTCGTCGCCGTGGTCGTGCGGGAGGTCAGTCGGCCGGGGCCGGGGGAGCGGTCGGGTCGGCGGGGGTGGCGGGGGCGGTCCGGGCCGAGCGGAGCGGGACCTCCCGCAGCAGCAGGGACGCCAGTGCGGCCAGGACGGCGATGGGCACGCCCACCAGGAAGACCATGTGGATGGCCCGGGTGAAGGCCTCCAGGATCACCTCCAGCACCGGCGCCGGCAGGTGGCGGATGGCGTCGGGGGAGCCGAGGCTGGGGGTCGCGCCGCCGGTGAGGGGCAGGTGCGCGGCCTTGGCCAGGGAGACCAGCTCCGCGCTGAGCCGGTTGGTCAGGATGGCGCCGAAGGCCGCCACGCCGACCGCGCCGCCGAGGGAGCGGAAGAAGGTCACGCCCGAGGTGGTGGAGGCCAGGTCGGCGCGGGTCACGGCGTTCTGCGCGGCCAGGATCAGGATCTGCATGGAGGCGCCGAGGCCGACGCCGAGCACCGCGATGTCGAGGGCGACGACCAGCAGCGAGCTGTCGACGTGCAGCCGGGAGAGCAGGAACAGGCCGACCGCGACCAGCAGCATGCCCGCGACGGGGAAGACCTTCCAACGGCCCGTCCTGCTGACGGACCGGCCGACCAGGATCGAGGAGACCAGCAGCCCGAGCACCATGGGCAGGGTCATCAGGCCGGAACCGGTGGGGCTCATGCCCTTGACGATCTGCAGGTACTGCGGGAGGAACATCAGCGCGCCGAACATCGAGGCGCCGACGAGCAGGGACGCGATGCTGCTGAGCATGAAGGTGTGGTTGCGGAACAGGCGCGGCGGCAGGATCGGGTCGGCGGCCCTGCGCTCGGCGACGACGGCGAGGCCGAACAGCACCAGGCTGAGCGCGCCCAGGCCGTAGGTCCACGCGGAGTTCCAGCCGAACTCCTTGCCACCGAGGGACAGCAGCAGCATCAGCGCGGTGGTGCCGCCGGTGATGAAGGTGGCGCCCCACCAGTCGACCTTGGTGTCGCGGCGCATGAGCGGCAGCTTGAGCACCTTCTGGATGACGACGAAGGCGATCACGGCCAGCGGCACGCAGATCCAGAACGTCCAGCGCCAGGACATGTTGTCCACGATGAAGCCGCCGAGCAGCGGCCCGGCCACGGTGGAGACGCCGAAGACCGCGCCGATGTAACCGGAGTAGCGGCCGCGCTCGCGGGGCTCGACCACGTCGCCCAGGATGATCTGCGGCAGCGCGGCGAGGCCGCCGGCGCCGATGCCCTGCACGGCCCTGGCCGCGATGAGCTGGCCCATGTCCTGGGAGAAGCCCGCGGCGACGGAGGAGAGGAGGAAGACCAGCAGGGCGGCCTGGAACATGAGCTTGCGGCCGTAGAGGTCCGACAGCTTGCCCCAGAGCGGGGTGGAGGCCGTCATGGTGAGCAGCGTCGCGCTGGCCACCCAGGCGAGCTGGTCCTGACCGCCGAGCGTGCCCACGATCGTCGGCAGCGCGGTCCCCACCACGGACGTCGAGATCATCGACGTCAGCATGGCGAGCATCAGCCCGGCCAGGATCTCCAGCACCTGCTTGTGTGTGAAGCGTGGTGCGGCCTCGGCCTGGGCCTGTTGTTCGGTCAGCATGAACCGTCCCCCAATGTATGTACGATACATATGAAGTTAGTAGACGCTTGTTTACTGGTCAAATCTGGAAGGATCGGTCAGGTGGATGAGGTACGGCACCGCGACCGGGCGGGCACCCGGCAGCGCATTCTCGACGCCGCCCGCCG
This sequence comes from Streptosporangium sp. NPDC003464, assembly GCF_053588315.1. Taxonomy (NCBI): domain Bacteria; kingdom Bacillati; phylum Actinomycetota; class Actinomycetes; order Streptosporangiales; family Streptosporangiaceae; genus Streptosporangium; species Streptosporangium sp. NPDC003464. The sequence goes on from NZ_JBSFPS010000144.1 coordinate 12,341, forward strand.
GCTGTTCACCGAACTCGGATACGACGAGGTGACGATGCGGCTGATCTCCGCGGAGGCGGACGCCAACATCTCGCTGATCAACCGTTACTTCGGCACCAAGCGGGAGCTGTTCGCCGAGGTGCTCGCCATGCAGGGGCGCTTCCCCGGCGTGCTGGAGGTCCCCGAGGAGCAGCTCCCCCGCCGCCTGGCGGAGTACGTCGCCGAGCGGCTCCGGTCGGACCGGGGGAGCCCGATCATGGCGGCGCTCATCCGGTCGTCGTCCTGCTCGGAGATCCACGGGATCATCCGTGACCGGGTCACCTCGGCGATCCTGGAGCCGCTGGCCGAGCGGCTGCCGGGCCCGGACCCGCTCTTCCGGGCGACCGTCGCCACCGCCCTCATCACCGGCTCCGGCACGCTGAGCCAGCTCTACGGCCCCGACGCGATCGACGCGCCCGACGAGGAGACGGTGGTCCGGCGGCTCACGGCCGTCTTCGAGGCGTGTCTCAGGCTGTGAGCCGCGCCCGCGCCCGTCTCGGGCTGTGGGTCGCCCGGGGCGGCCCGCCCGGGACGAGACCCGCCCGGGGCGCCCGCCTCAGGAGGTGATGCCCGCGGGCGGCGGGCCGGCGGCGGGCCGGTCGGCGGCTCTGGCGATCCGGCAGGCCGTGCCCGGCACGTGGTCGACCTGCAGGGTGGTGTGGTCGATGTGGAAGCGCTCGTGCAGCAGCTCGGCGAGCTCGCGGCGGATCCGGTGGCAGTCGCCGCCGGGCCTGACGATCACGTGTGCGGACAGTGCGGGGAAGCCGCTGGTCACCGTCCACACGTGCAGGTCCTCCACGGCGGTGACCTCGGCGTGGGCGGCGATCGCGGCGCTCACCTCGGCCGGGTGCACGCCGGTGGGCGCGGCCTCGAACAGGACGCGTCCGGCGTCGCGCAGCAGGCCGTAGGCGGACTTGGCCATCAGGGCCGCCACGACCAGGGCGGCGATGGCGTCGGCCCGGCCCCAGCCGGTGAGCCAGACGACCGCGCCCGCGATCGCGGTGGCGATGAAGGCGTACATGTCGTTGAGGATGTGCTGGAAGGCCCCTTCCACGTTGAGGCTGCTCCGGTCGGCTCTGGCGATGAGCCAGGCGGCGACCGCGTTGACCGCGATCCCGGCCAGGGCCGTGCCGAGGACCAGGCCCCCCTTGACCTCGGGCGGCTCGACGAGCCGCCGCACGCCCTCGTAGACGAAGTAGACGACGAGCAGCACGAACGTCAGCCCGTTGATCGCCGCCGACAGGATCTCCGCGCGTTTCCAGCCGAAGGTGTAGGCGCCGCGGGCGGGACGGGCGGCCATGCCCATCGCGATCAGGGCGAGCGCGATGGAGGCGGCGTCGGTCAGCATGTGCCCGGCGTCGGAGATCAGCGCGATGGAGTTGGCGACGAGGCCGATGACGACCTCGGCCGCCATGAAGACGACCAGCAGGGCGAGCGCCGCCGCCAGGTAGCGGCGGTCGGAGTCCGCGCCGTGTCCGTGCCCATGGCCGTGTCCGTGACCCATCGCAAGATCCATTCCCTAACACTTGAACAGTTGCTCAGATGTTAAGCAAGGTAAGCCTAACAGGGCAACCTCCCGGTCTGCGCTGGCGTGAGGTGAAGGGAGAATTCGCTGGCGGCAAAATGCTAAATTTCCGCATAAAACCGAGCGGTAGCTTGTGCGGCGCAGGCCTGGGACCGGCTGATCTTTCCTCTTATGTTGGGTGGTCTTGCCGTCACGGGAGATGACCAGATGTCCTTTGTGCAGCGGGTGCGCGCGCAGGCCGACCGGTACGGGCACGGGCGGTCGTACACCTTCGTGGAGGACCGCAGGGGCGAGCTCGCCGAGACCCGCCTGACCTTCGCCGAGATCGACGAGCGGGCCGGGGCCACGGGGGCGTGGCTGGCCGGGCGGCGGATGACGGACCAGACGGCCCTGCTGCTCTACCCCGCCGGGCTGGAGTTCCTGACCGCCTTCCTCGGCTGCCTGTACTCCCGTGTGATCGCGGTGCCCTCGCCGCTGCCGCAGACCGACCCGCGCGCGCTGGAGCGGGCGGAGGGCATTATCAAGGACGCCGACGTGCGGATGGTGCTCACCGACTCGGCCAACCAGGCCATGCTCACCCGGTGGCTGCGCGACGTCGGCCTGGACGGCACGGTCGAGTGCGTGGCCACCGACGCCCTGAGCCCGCCCGGCGCCGGGGCCTGGACGATGCCGGAGACCGGCCCGGACACCCTCGCCTACATGCAGTACACCTCCGGCTCCACCAGCGAGCCGCGCGGCGTCATGCTCACCCACGCCAACCTGCTCCACAACGAGGAGGAGATCTGGCGGGCGATCGGCTCGCCGGAGGAGGGCGTGGGGGTCGGCTGGCTGCCGCACTACCACGACATGGGCCTGATCGGCATGCTGCTCCAGCCGCTCTACGCGGGCGGCGACCTGTACTTCGCCTCGCCGATCGCCTTCGTCATGCGCCCCGCGCTCTGGATGGAGATGATCAGCCGTTACCGGGCCGGATACACCGTCGCGCCGAACTTCGCCTACGAGTGGTGCGCCGCCCGGGTCACCGACGGGCAGCTCGCCGGTCTCGACCTGTCCAGCCTGCGGTTCGCGCTCAACGGAGCCGAACCGGTCCGCACCGGCACGCTGCGCGCCATGGCCGACCGCTTCGGGGCCGTCGGCTTCAGCGAGAAGGCATGGGCGCCGGCGTACGGCATGGCCGAGGCCACCCTGGTGGTCACCGCCACCCCCCTGGGGCACGGGCCGCTGATCCGCCGGTTCGACCCCGGCGCGCTGGAGCGGCACCGGGCGGTCCCCGCGCGGGACGGCGTGGAGCTGGTCGGCTGCGGGCGGCCGATCAGCATGACCGTACGGATCGTCGACCCCGGGACCCGCGCGGTTCTGCCGGAGGGGAGGGTCGCCGAGATCTGGGTGCGCGGCGGGAGCGTCGCGAGGGGCTACTGGCAGCGCGCGGAGGCCAGCCACGACGCCTTCGGCGGGCACACCGCCGACGGCGACGGGCCGTTCCTGCGGACCGGTGACCTCGGCTTCCTGCTCGACGGCGAGCTCTACGTCACCGGCCGGATCAAGGACGTCGTCATCGTCAACGGGCGTAACCTCTACCCGCAGGACCTGGAGGAGGCGGCCCGGCGGGCGCATCCGTCACTGGGCGCCGCGGCGGCCTTCGGGATCGAGGCGGCCGGGGAGCACGTGGTGCTCGTCCAGGAGGTCCGCAGGCAGCGCCTGGACGGCGCCGGCGCCGAGGAGGTCGCCTGTCGGGTCCAGGGAGAGCTCGCCCGCGCCTTCGGCCTGCCGTCGATGAGCGTCGTGCTGGTCGAACGCGGCGGGGTCGGCAAGACCACCAGCGGCAAGATCCAGCGTTCCCGCACCCGCGACCTGCTGCTGACCGGGACGCTCCCCGTCGTCCACGCCGAGCTCACCCCGGCCGTCGCCGGACTCGTCCCGGCCGCCGGCGGGGGCGCCGTACCGGCCGGGGACGACGCCGGGGCGGCCGGCGGCACGGTGCCGGCCACGCACGCCGTGCCGGCCGCGGACGCCGTACCAGGAGCCGTGCCGGCCGCGCACGCCGTACCGGAAGGAGTGTGAGCATGTCCGCCGACGCCGGGATCGCCACCGACCTGGACAGCATTCGGGGCTGGCTGCGGGCCCAGGTGGCCTCGTACGTGACGCGCGCGCCGGAGGAGATCGATCCGCTGGTGCCCTTCGCCCAGCACGGCATGGACTCGGTCTACCTGCTCAGCCTCTGCGGCGACATCGAGGCGGAGTACGGGCTGGAGGTCGAGCCGACCCTCGCCTGGGAGCATCCGACGGTCGCGGCCATGGCCGACCACCTCCGGGGACGGCTGAGCGCGGGCTGATGACCGCTCTGCTGTGCGGCCGGCGCGCGAAGTGGGTGGTGCTGGTCATCTGGCTGGGCGTCATCGGGATCGCCGGGTCCTTCGCCGGACGGCTGGAGTCGGCGCAGAAGGACGACATCGCCGCCTACCTCCCGGAGAAGGCCGACTCCGCGCAGGCGGTCAAGCGCATTCTCGGCATGCAGGGGGAGAGCCTCTCCCCGGCGACGATCGTCTACGAGCGGCGCGAGGGCCTCACCCGGGCCGACGAGGAAGAGATCGCCCGGGACATGAAGGCCTTCGCCGGGGTCGCCGGGGTGGTGGCGGAACTGCCCGCGCCGACCGGTGGCAGGACCTTCGGGCGGGCGGAGTTCGACCGGGAGCTCAAGCCGTACCGGGACGCGGAGGGGAGGCTGCCGGAGCCGCTGCGGGTGGTCGAGCGGAAGCTCCGGCTGCCCGCGCCGGCCAAGACGGTCAAGCTGATCGCCTCGCAGCGGTCCAAGGACGGCCAGGCCGTCCAGGTCGTGGTCGTCGTCAGGGACCAGGGCGGCCGGGAGACGGCCGAGGTCGTCGAGCGGGTGCGCCGGGTCGTCGACGCGGGCCGGCCCGCCGGGCTGGCCGCGCACATCACGGGCATGGTCGGCTTCCAGGCCGACGCGCTCGCGGTGTTCTCGACCGTGGACACCGACCTGCTGCTGGCCGCGATGGGCGTGGCGGTGGTGGTGCTGCTGATCACCTACCGCAGCGTGGTCCTCTGGCTGTTCCCGCTGGGCGTCGTGCTGGTGGGGCTGGTCGTCGCGATGGGGGTCAACTACCTGCTCGCCGCCGCGGAGGCGATCACGGTCAGCAGCGTGGCGGTCTCGCTGCTGATGGTCCTGGTGATCGGGGCCGGCACCGACTACGCGCTGCTGGTCATCGCCCGCTACCGGGAGGAGCTGGGCAGGCACGAGGACCGGCACGAGGCGATGGCGGTCGCGCTGCGCCGGGCCGGCCCGGCGGTGGTGGCGAGCGCGGCGACCGTGGTGGCCGGGCTGCTGTGCCTGCTGGTGGCCGACCTGAACTCCACCAAGGGGCTCGGGCCGGTCTCGGCGGTCGGTGTGGCCAGCGTGATGCTCGCCATGATGACGCTGCTGCCGGCCGTGATGGTCGTCTTCGGGCGGTGGGTGTTCTGGCCGCTCGTCCCGCGCTGCCGGCCCCCCGGAGGCGAGGGCCCGCGCGGGCCGGCGCAGGCGGCCGGGGATCTCCCCGCCGACGCCGGCACCTGGGGCACTTTAGGGCGGAAAATCGCGAAGAATCCAAGGCTGGTGTGGGTTGTCACCGTCATCGGGCTGGGCGTCTGCGCCTCCGGGCTGGCCTCCTACAAGGCGGGCGGGCTGAGCAACGCCGACGTGTTCCTCGGCAGGCCGGACTCGGTGGTCGGGCAGGAGGCCGCCGCCAGGCACTTCCCGGCCGGCGCGGCCGACCCGGTCCAGGTGGTCACCACCGAGCAGTACGTCAGGGACGTGATCGTCGACACCGCCCAGCGGCCCGAGGTCACCGCGATCTCGCTGGGCGCGGCGGGCAACGGCGACATCCTGCTCAACGTGAGCGTGCGCGCCGGCAACGGGGAGGAGTCCGAGCAGCGCCAGGTGCTCGCCCTGCGCGACCGGCTGCGGGCGGTGGCCGCCCCGGACGTCCACGTGGGCGGGAACGTGGCGCTGGTCGCCGATCTGGAGCGGGGCGCGCAGCGGGACCGCACCGTGATCATCCCGCTGGTGCTGCTGGTGGTCTTCGTGGTGCTGGCCCTGCTGCTGCGCTCGCTCGTCGCGCCGCTGCTGCTGCTGGCGACCGTCGTGGTGTCGTTCCTGGCGACGCTGGGGATCAGCTCGCTGGCCTTCGCCCACCTGTTCGGCTTCGCCGGGGTGGACCAGGGCTTCGTCCTGCTGGTCTTCGTGTTCCTGGTGGCGCTGGGGGTGGACTACAACATCTTCCTGATGCACCGGGTGCGGGAGGAGGCGCACCGGCACAGCACGGCGCACAGCGCGATCCTCGGTCTCGGCGCGACCGGCGGCGTGATCACCTCGGCCGGGGTCGTGCTCGCGGGCACCTTCGCGGTGCTCGTGGTGCTCCCGCTGACGCAGACCGTGCAGATCGCCTTCGCCGTGGCCGTGGGCGTGCTGCTCGACACGATGATCGTCCGCTCGGTGCTCGTGACGGCGCTGACCCTGGACGTCGGCGAGGCCGTCTGGTGGCCGAGCCGGCTGGCCAGGGGGCTGTCCTGGTGGCACCGCGCGGGGCGGCCGGTCCGGCGGCCGGACCCCGGGGTGCGGCCCCGCGTCATGCTCCGGCCCCGGGGGCTGGTGCGGCCCCGCGTCATGCTCAGATCCAGTCGCGTTGTCTTGAGGAAAGGCGAAAAAATGAGGGGCGAGTTTAGCGGCAAATGACAAATTGAATTATTGCGATGTAGATCACACCTATGGTTTACTGCCAGGTAACAAATGTGGGGCAGATTGTCGCACACAATGCGTTTCTACCCCGCTGAGGTGCTGATACGCACCCATCAGGCACTCTCCGGCCAAGATGGAAAGCGTGGCGATGGTGCTTATTCCGCGTTCTTTCATGCCATTGTCCGCGGCGCAGAGCGGGATTTGGCACGCCCAGCGGATCGCTCCCGATGACCCGATCCATATCGCCCAGTACATCGAGATCTCGGGGCCGGTGGACCCGGTGGTCTTCGCCTCGGCCGTCCGCCTGGCGGCCGGGGAGGTGGACGCGATCCAGGTCCGGATCGTCGAGGGCGGGCAGGTCGCCGAGGGCTGGGAGCCGCACTGCCCCTTCCTCGACCTCGGGGACGAGCGGGCCGCGCTCGACTGGATGCGGGCTGAGCTGTCGGCCCCCCTGGGCGGGGACTCGCTGCTGGCCACCGCCCTGCTGCGGATCGCCGACGACCGCTACTTCTGGTATCTCCGCTGCCATCACGTGATCATGGACGGCTACAGCGGGCCGATGATCGCCCAGCGCCTGGCCGAGGTCTACACCGCGCTGGCCGAGGGCCGCGACCCCGGACCCGGCGGGCTCGGATCGCTGACCACGCTGCTCGAAGAGGACGCCGCCTACCGCGCCTCCGGCCGCTTCGGAGCCGACCGCCGTTACTGGCTGGACCGGCTCGCCGACCTGCCCGCCATCCCCGTCCTCTCCTCCGGCGCCGCCGTCGCCACCTCGCGCTTCCACCGGTGGAGCGCGAGGTTGGGGGAGGGCGACGCCGCCGCGCTGACGGAGGCGGCGCTGTCCCACGGGACGGCCGTGTCCGGGCTCATGATCGCCGCCACCGCGGCCTACGTCGGGCGTCTCACCGGGGCCCAGGAGGTGGTCCTCGGGCTGGCGGTCACCGCCCGGACCACCGCGGCGGCCCGGCGCACCCCCGGCATGCTCTCCAACGTGCTCCCGCTCCGCCTGGCCGTACCGCCGCAGACGACCTTCCGAGAGCTCGCCGGGCAGGTCACCAAGGAGGTCGGGCGGCTGCTGGTGCACCAGCGCTACCGGTATGAGGACCTGCGCCGGGAGGTGGGCGGGCGGCTGTTCGGGCCGGTGGTCAACATCATGCGGTTCGACTACGACCTGAAGTTCGCCGGTCACGCCGCCACCGCGCACGCGCTGTCCACCGGGCCGGTCGAGGACCTGTCGATCAACCTCTACGACGGATCCGACGGGCGCGGCGTCCGCATCGACTTCGACGGCCACCCCGAGCTGTACGGCGAGGCCGAACTGGCCGGCCACCACGACCGGTTCCTGCGTTCCCTGGCCCAGATCGCCCAGGCCGGGCCGGAGCTGCGCGTCGGCGAGGTCGAGCTGCTCGACGGGGCCGAGCGGGCGCTCCTCGCCGGCTGGGGCGGCGCGTCGCGCGAGGTGCCGCCCGCGGCGGCCGGCGGCACCGCCGTCACCCTGTTCGAGGAGCAGGTACGGCGGCGCCCCGAGGCCGTGGCGGTCGTCGCCGGGGACGCCGAGATCACCTACGCCGAGCTGAACGCCCGGGCCAACCGGCTGGCGCACCACCTCATCGCCCGGGGCGCCGGACCCGACCGCCACGTCGGGCTGTCGATGCCCCGCTCGCTCGACATGGTCGTGGCGTTCCTGGCGATCCTGAAGTCCGGCGCCGCCTACCTGCCGCTGGACCCGGAGTATCCGCCGGACCGCCTCGCGATGATGCTCGCCGACGCCGCGCCGCCGATCGTGGTCACCTGCGCGGCGGCGGGGTTCCGCCCGCCGGCCGGTCCCGGAGCCGGGGACGGGGACGGCCTCTCCGGCGCCGAGATCGTCATGATGGACACCTGGAGCGGAGACGGCCTGCCCGACGGCGACCCGGTGACCGGGCTGCTGCCCGGCCACCCGGCCTACGTCGTCTACACCTCCGGCTCGACCGGCCTGCCCAAGGGCGTGCTGGTCACCCACGCCGGCCTGCCGAGCTACGCGCGGACCGGGATCGAACGGTACGCGGTGACCGAGGACAGCCGGGTGCTCCAGTTCGCCTCGATCGGGTTCGACGGGGCGGTGCTGGAGTGGCTGATGGCCTTCTCCTCGGGCGCGGCGCTCGTGCTGGCGCCCCCCGGGGTCTACGGCGGGGAGCCGCTCGGCCGCTTCCTGGCCGAGGCGCGGATCACCCACGCGTTCGTCACCCCGGCCGCGCTGGCGACGGTCCCGGAGCGGCCGCTCCCCGACCTGCGGACACTGCTGGTCGGCGGCGAGACCTGCCGCCCCGAACTGGTCCGCCGCTGGTCCGCCGGCCGCCGGATGATCAACGTGTACGGTCCGACCGAGACGACCGTCGTGGTCGCCGTCAGCGACCCGCTGACCTCTCCCGAGGACACCCCGATCGGCCGCCCCGTCCACGGCACCCGCCTCCACGTCCTGGACCCCGGCCTGCGCCCGGTGCCGCCCGGCACGGCCGGCGAGCTGTACGTCGCCGGTCCGAGCGTGGCACGGGGCTACCTCAACCGGCCCGGCCTGACCGCCGAGCGCTTCGTCGCCGACCCGTCCCGGCCCGGCGGCCGGATGTACCGCACCGGAGACCTGGTCCGCTGGGACGCCGACGGCCGGCTCCACTACCTGGACCGGGCGGACCGGCAGGTCAAGATCCGTGGCTTCCGGATCGAGCTGGGAGAGATCGAGAGCGTGCTCGCCGGTCACCCCGGCGTCGGCCAGGCGGCCGTGCTCGCCCGCGCCGACCGGCCCGGCGACCGGCGACTGGTCGCCTACGTGACCGGTACGGCGGGCGCCGACGAGCTGCGCGCACACGCCAGGCTGTCCCTGCCCGACTACATGGTCCCGGCCGCGATCGTGGTGCTGGCGGAGATGCCGCTCACCGCCAACGGCAAGCTCGACCGGCGCGCCCTGCCCGAGCCGGAGCCGGAGACCTCCGGCCGGGAGCCCGCCACGGATCGGGAGCGGCTGCTGTGCGGGCTGTTCGCCGAGGTGCTCGGGCTGCCCCGGGCAGGGGCCGACGACGGCTTCTTCGACCTGGGCGGGGACAGCATCCTGGCGATCCAGCTCGTCGCCCGCGCCCGCGAGGCCGGGCTGGGACTCACCCCCAAGCACGTCTTCCAGCACCAGAGCCCGCAGGCGCTGGCGCTCGCCGCGGAGGAGGTGGCGGAGGCGCCCGCCGCCGGCGACGGGGGAGACGACGGCGTGGGGGCCGTCCCGGCCACCCCGATCATCGCGTGGCTCGCCGAGGGCGAGGGACCGGCCGACGGCCTGACCCAGAGCGTGGTGCTCCGGGTCCCTCCGGGCCTCGGCCTGGACCACCTCACCGAGGCCGTGCAGGCCGTACTGGACCACCACGACGCGCTGCGGCTGAGCGGGACCGTTCCGGGAGGGCTGGAGGTGCTGCCGCGCGGGGCGGTCCGCGCGGCCGGCCAGGTGTGGCGCGTCGAGGTCACCGGGGACCTGGACGAGGCGGTCGCCGGGCAGGCCGGGCCGCTGCGCGCCGCGCTGGACCCGGCCGCGGGGCGGATGGCCGCGGTCGCCTGGCTCGACGCGGGCCCCGAGCGTCAGGGCCAGCTCCTGCTGACCCTGCACCACCTGGCCGTCGACGGCGTCTCCTGGCGGATCCTGCTGCCCGACCTCCTGACCGCCTGGACCGCCGCCGCCACCGGCACCCCCCATACGCTCCCCGCGCCCACCACCTCCTTCCGCGCCTGGGCACGGCGGCTCCAGGCCGAGGCCGTCACCCCCGCCCGCCTGGCCGAACTCCCCATCTGGACCGCGCTCCTGGACCCCGGGCCGGGCGGCGGCGCGGGCCCGGCGGCCCGGCGGTGGGGCAGCTGGGGGGACCGGCGCGAGCGGGTCGTGGAGCTCCCCGCCGAGGTGACGGGACCGCTGCTGGGCAGGGTCGCCGCGGCCTTCCACGGGCGGGCCGACGACGTGCTGCTGGCCGGGCTCGCGGCGGCGGTCGCCAGGTGGAGCGGGCACCGGCCGGTCCTGATCGACCTGGAAGGGCACGGCAGGGAGGACGTCTTCCCGGGGGTCGACCTGTCCCGGACCGTCGGCTGGTTCACCGCCATGCACCCCGCGCGGATCGACGCGGGACCCGTCGACTGGAGCGACCTCAGGAACGGCGGGCCGGCCGCCGCCCAGGCCGTCAAACGGGTCAAGGAGCAGCTCCGCGCCCTCCCCGACTCCCTCAGCTACGGCCTGCTGCGCTATCTCAACCCCGGCACGGCGCCCGTCCTCGCGGCCCTGCCCCGGCCCGAGATCGGCTTCAACTATCTCGGCCGGATCACGGCCTCGGGCGGGGACTGGGAGCCCGACATCGACGGCCCGTCCGGCGGTCTGTCCGGCGGCCAGGACGCCGACGCCCCGCTCAGGCACGGCATCGAGATCACCGCTGTCGCTCTCGGCGACACCCTCCGCGTCACCTGGACCTGGGATCCGGGCCACTACGCCGAGGACCGGATCGCCGAGCTGGCCACCGCCTGGTCGGAGGCCCTGACCGGCATCTCCCGGCACACCGGCGGCGCCCTCACCCCCTCCGACGTCACCGCCCCGCTCACACAGGACGACCTCGACGCTCTCGGGCCGGACCTGCAGGACGCCTGGCCGCTCGCCCCGCTCCAGCGGGGCCTGTTCTTCCACTCCCTGCTGGCCGTCGACGTCTACACCGCCCAGCTCGTGCTGGACCTCACCGGCCCCCTCGACGCCGCCAGGCTCAGGGCCGCCGCCGAACACCTCCTCCGCAGGCACCCCAACCTGCGCGCCTCCTTCGAGCTCCGCGAGGAGCCCGTCCAGCTCGTGCACCGCCGGGTCGAGGTGCCCTGGCGGGAGGTCGTCACCGCCGACGCCGAGGGCGTGGCCGCCGAGGAGCGGGCCCGCCGCTTCGACCTCGCCAGGCCCCCGCTCCTGCGGTTCGCCCTGGTACGGCTCGCGCCGGACCGGCACCGGCTGATCCTCACCAACCACCACATCCTGCTCGACGGCTGGTCCACCCCGCTGCTGGCCGCCGAGCTGTTCGCCCTCTACGGCGGGGCCCAGCCCCCCGCGGCCCCGCCGTACAAGGGGTATCTGGCCTGGCTGGCCGGCCAGGACCAGGCGGCGGCGGCCGCGGCCTGGACGCGGGCCCTGGACGGCCTGGACGGTCCCACGCTCCTCGCCCCGCACGCCCCCGCCGACCCGGTCATGCCGGAGCGCGTCACCGCCGAGCTCGGCGACGACCTGACCCGGGCGCTCACCGCCCTGGCCCGCACCCACTCCACCACCCTGAACACGGTCATGCAGGCGGCCTTCGGCCTGCTGCTCGCCCAGCTCACCGGCCGCGACGACGTCGTCTTCGGCGGCACCGTCTCCGGCCGGCCGGCCGAGCTGCCCGGTGTCGAGCGGATGATCGGCCTGTTCGTCAACACCCTGCCGGTCAGGGTGCGGCTCCACCCGGCCGAGCCGGTGGGAGACCTGCTGCGCAGGCTCCGCGACGGGCAGGCCGAGCTGCTGGCCCACCACCACCTCGGGCTGACCGAGATCCGGCGGGGCACGCTGTTCGACACGCTGCTGGTGATGGAGAACTACCCCGTCGACCCGCGGACCACGGCCGGGGATCTCCGGCTGACCTCGGCGGACGTGGCCGACGCGACCCACTATCCGATCACGCTGCTGGTCGTCCCGGGGGAGCGGTTCCGCCTGCGGCTGCAGTACCGGCCCGACGTGTTCACCGGGGCGGAGGCCGGAGGGCTGCTGGAGCGCTTCCGGCGGCTGCTCGCCGAGCTGGCCGCCGCGCCGGACACCGCCGTCGGGCGCCTCGGCGGGCTCGGCGACGACGAGCGGGAGCTCGTCCTGCGCCGGTGGAACGGCCCGGCGGCGGCCGTACCCGACGTGACGCTGGCCGGGCTGTTCGAGGCCCAGGTCGCGCGGACCCCCGACGCGACGGCGCTGGTGTTCGAGGGGGCGGAGCTGAGCTACGCCGCGTTCAACGCGCGGGCCAACCGGCTGGCGCGGCTGCTGGCCGAGCGCGGGGCCGGGCCGGAGCGCCTGGTCGCGCTGGTGCTGCCCCGGTCGCTGGAGCTGCTGGTCGCGATGTACGCCGTGGTCAAGGCGGGCGCCGCCTACCTGCCGGTCGACCCGGACCATCCGGCGGAGCGGATCGCCTCGACGCTTGAGGACGCGCGCCCGGTGCTGGTCATCGACCGTGACTGGCTGGCCGCCGCGGACGTGTCCGGATATCCGGCGGAGAACCTCGATGTACGGCCCGCGCCGGAGAACCCCGCCTACGTGATCTACACCTCGGGTTCGACCGGGCGCCCCAAGGGCGTCGTGGTCTCCCACCGCTCGATCGTCAACC
>NZ_JBSFPS010000145.1:0-24960 GCF_053588315.1 Streptosporangium sp. NPDC003464
GCGGGCACCGTGACCGGGCTACGGGCCGGGGTGGGCGAGAGCGTCACCGCCGGCGCCACCGTCTGCGACATCAAGGACACCTGACCACCCCCACCTCAACAGCCCCGGCGATCGGCGGCCGGGGCGCCGGAGGTGATCAGTAGGTGCCGCTCCGGCGCATGGCGCGGGGCCGCCCGTCGGGGTCGCACACGATCCGGTAGAGCGGGGCGGCCCAGACGGTGGTCAGGGGCGACAGCGGCGACGGCTCGTACAGCCGGAGCCGTCCATCCGGCCGCGGCCCCCGGCGGCTCTCGGCGTGCCACCGTTCGAGGGCCTCGGCGGAGGCGGCGAAGGCGGCGAAGAACGACTCCGGGGCCAGCAGGTCCGCGTCGGGCAGGTCGGGACGGTCGAGGTGCTCGCGCGCGAGGGTCAGCCGCAGGTCGCGGGGGAAGCGGCGAGCGCCGTCCCCGTGGCCCGCCGGGTCGGCGGGCTCCCGGCCGTCCGGGGTCCCGTCGAGCACCGCGCAGGTCAGCTCGGAGTCGTAGGTCCAGGACCTGCGGTTGAAGTTGTCCGAGCCGATCGTCGCCCACACGTCGTCGATCACGCAGACCTTGGCGTGGACGTAGACCGGAGTGCCCTGCCGGTTCTCGAGGCCGTACACCGCGAAGCGGTCTCCGCCCGCCTCCTTGAGGATGGACAGGGCCTGGTTGCGGCCCAGTATCTGGGGGGTGCCGTTGAGCGCGCCGTCCTGGTCGGGGTGGAGCGGGAGGACGCTGATCATCAGCAGGTCCGGGTTGACCTTGAGCGCCTCGGCGAAGGACTCGGCGATCTGCGGCGACCACAGATACTGGTCCTCGATGTAGATGAGGGAGCGGGCCCGGCGCAGCGCCTTGAGATAGCCGCGGGCGACGCTGCGTTCTCCCCGCGGGGCGAACGGGTAGCGCGTGCGCCGGTGGGCGTAGGTCCGCAGGAGCTGTACGGCGTGCGGGCCGCAGGCGGGCGGATCGGGGAACTGCGGCGGCAGCGGATCCGGCCGGGTGTCCTCCCGCCGCACCAGGTCGGCGAGGCGGTGCAGGGGGTTGCGGGTCAGCGGCCCGGGGTCCTCCCAGCGCTCCCGGAACACGGCTTCGACGTCGCCGACGGCCGGTCCCTCGATCGCGGCCTGCACGTCGTGCCAGGGCGGGCGCGCGCCGTACACCTCGGCCATGGGGGCGGCCTGGGTGTCCCCGGCGTGGGAGGCGTCGTCCCGGCGGCTCCAGCACAGGTCGATGCCGCCGACGTAGGCGATGTCGCGCCGGGGGTCGGCGCGGTGCCGCAGCACCACGAGCTTCTGGTGGTGCGAGCCGCCGGGTGGGACGCGCATGTCACGCAGGCACTCCCCGCCGGCGGCCTCGATGGCGTCCCCCAGGTGGCGGTTCTCGGCCTCGCTGAAGCGGAACCGGTCCCAGTGCGAGCGCCACAGGAGACCCTTCACCACGACACCGCGCCGCGCGGCCGCGGCGAACACCTCGGCGACCTCGGTGCCGGGGCCGTCCAGCCGCTCGCCGGGATCGCCGCGCCAGTCGGTGAACAGCAGCAGGTCTCCGGCGCGCAGCTCGCGGACGCGGGCCAGCAGCTCGGTGAAGTACGGCGCGCCGTGCGGGACGGGGCGTACGGCGTTCCCGCTCGACCAGGCGGTGTCGCCGTCGTGCCGGGCGTCGATCCGGGACGCCGGGTTGCCGCGTTCGGCACCGGTGAGGAACCAGCTGTCTGCCTTCATCCGGTGCGGGCTGCGCTTGAAGTCCAGGCTCGCCCGGCTGGTGGACGATGAGTGGTCTGCCTTCATCCGGTGCGGGCTACCCCTTTTTACCTCCGTTTCACGTTGCGCGCCGGCGGGAACGGGCTCCACGCGTGTGGAGCCCGTCCGTATGCGCGTCCGTGCGCCGGGCCGTATGCCCGCGGCCCGGTGCCCGGCCTCTGCCCGGCCGTCCGGTCTAGCCGGGGGTCCTCGGGAGATCCGAGATGCTCTCCAGCCAGGCCCGGTGCAGGCCGGCGAAGCGGCCGTCCCGCGCGACGAGCTGGTCGGGCGGGCCGTCCTCCGCGATCCCGCCGCTGTCCATCACGAGCACCCGGTCGGCGATCTCGATGGTCGACAGCCGGTGCGCGATGATCAGGGCGGTCCGTTCCGCCAGGATCGTCCGCATCGCCCGCTGCACCAGCCGCTCACCGGGGACGTCCAGGCTGGAGGTCGCCTCGTCGAGGATCAGCACCGCCGGATCGGCGAGGAAGGCCCGGGCGAACGCCACGAGCTGCCGCTGGCCGGCCGACAGCCGGCCGCCGTGCTTGGCGACCTGGGTGTCGTAGCCCTCGGGAAGCGCCGAGATGAAGTCATGGGCGCCGATGGCCCGGGCGGCCTCGACCACTTCGGCCATGGTCGAGCCGGGCCGGCCGAACCTGATGTTGTCGGCGACCGAGCCGGTGAACAGGAAGTTCTCCTGCGTCACCATGACCACCGCGCCGCGCAGCGAATCCTCGCCGAGATCGCGCAGGTCCACCCCGTCGAGCAGCACGCGGCCGGCCACCGGGTCGTAGAACCTGGAGACCAGCTTCGCCAGCGTGGTCTTCCCCGCCCCGGTGGTGCCGACCACCGCCACGCTCTGGCCCGCCGGGATCACCAGGTCCATCCGGGACAGCACCGGGGTGCCGTCCAGGTAGGAGAACTCCACCTCCTCGAACCGGATCTCCCCGCGTGGCCGCTCCAGCGTCACGGGATCGCGCGGCTCGGCCACCGCGGGCCGTTCCTCCAGCACGCCGGAGAGCTTCTCCAGGGCGGCCCCCGCGGACTGGAAGGTGTTGTAGAACTGGGAAATCTCCTGCATCGGCTCGTAGAACTGGCGCAGGTAGAGCAGGAACGCCGCGAGCACGCCCACCGTGACGTCGCCGCCGATGGCCAGCCAGCCGCCGTAGAACAGGACGGCGGCGACCGTGACGTTCCCGATGAGCTTGACTCCCGGCATGAAGACCGAGATCAGGTGCATGCTCCGTACGTTGGCGTCCCGGTAGTCGGCGTTGAGCTGGGCGAAGATCTCCTGGTTGCGCGGCTCCCTGCGGAACGCCTGGACCGCCCGTATGCCGGTCATCGACTCCACGAAGTGGACGATCACCAGCGCCACGGTCTCCCGGGTCCTGCGGTAGGTGATGCTCGACTGCCGCCGGAACCAGCGGGTGAACAGCAGCAGGACCGGCAGCGGCAGCAGCGCGACCACGGCGAGGTGGACGTCGAGGACGAGCAGCACGACCGCGGTGCCGGTCAGCGTCAGCACGGCCGTGACGAGGCCGTCGAAGCCCGACTGCAGCATCTCGGAGATGGCTTCGATGTCGGAGGTGAGCCTGGCGACGACCCGGCCCGAGGTGTAGTCGTCGTGGAAGGACAGCGACAGCCTCTGGAAGTGGCCGAAGACCCGCCGCCGTAGCTCCAGCAGGATGTTCTGGCCGATGCGGCCCGCCATCCGCAGGAACACCTGCCGGGTGGCCGCCTGGATGACCGCCGCGGCCAGCACCGCCACGACGACCGTCACCAGCGTGGCCGGCCCCTGGCCCGCCACCATCGGCGGGATGCCGGTGTCGATGCCCACCTTGATCAGGTAGGGGATGGCGAGGGCGGCGGCGTTGCAGATCACGATGACCGCGACGAGCAGGACGATCTCCCTGCGGTAGGGCCGCAGCAGCTCGCCGAGCAGCCGCCGTGACCGGGTGCGGAGCAGGAACGACACCTGCTCCGACAGGTCGTCCTGGTTCTCGGCGGCGACGCCGCGCCAGCCCTGTGTCGTGCTCTGGCTCATCGCAGTGCCCCCTCGCTGTCCAGGCCGCCGTCCAGGTCGTCCAGCTCGCCGTCCAGGCTGCCCAGGTCGTCCGGGGCGCCGTCCGGTCCGTCCGGGCGGGACGGCCCCTCCGGGGTGTCGTCCAGGTCCGCCGACAGCAGCGACCGGTACTCCGGCACGCTCGCCATCAGCTCGTGGTGGCGGCCGACGTGCGCGATCGTGCCGTCCAGCAGCAGGGCCACCTTGTCGGCGAGCAGGACGGTGGAGGCGCGGTGCGCGACGACGATCCCGGTGGCGTCCCGCAGGACGTGCCGGAGCGCCTCCTCCACCAGTGCCTCGGTCTCGACGTCCAGCGCCGACAGGGTGTCGTCCAGCACGAGGACCTTCGGCCGGCTGAGGACCGCGCGGGCCAGGGCGAGGCGCTGACGCTGGCCGCCGGACAGGGACATGCCCTGCTCGCCGATCCTGGTCTCCAGCCCCCACGGCAGCTGGTGGACGAACCCGGCCTGGGCCACCCGCAGCGCCTGCTCGATCTCCTCCTCGGTGGCGTCGTGCCGCCCGAGGGTGAGGTTCTCCCTGACGCTCATGGAGAACAGGGTCGGCTCCTCGAAGGCCGTGGCGACCATCGAGCGCAGGGCGGGCAGCGACAGGTCCCGCACGTCGTGCCCGTCGATCGTCACCCGGCCCGCGCTGACGTCGTACAGGCGGGGGACGAGGGCGGTCAGCGTGGTCTTGCCCGAACCCGTCGCGCCCACGATCGCGACCGTCTCTCCCGGCCGCACCTCCAGCCAGACGTCGCGGAGCACCGGCTTCTCGGCGCCCGGGAAGCGGAACTCCACGCCCTCGAAGCGCAGGTGCCCGCGGGGGTGCTCGATCACGTGCGTGCCTCCGGCGATCTCCGGGTCGGTGTCGAGCACCTCCATCACCCGGTCCGCCGAGGTCATCGCCTCCTGGGCCATCACCAGGATGAAGCCGAGGGCCGAGACGGGCCACACCAGCTGCAGCATCAGCGTGGTGAAGGCCACCAGCGTGCCCAGTGTCAGCGATCCCGAGCCGACCGCGAGCGCGCCGAGCAGCAGCACGCTGGCGAGCGTGACGTTCGGGATGACCTCCAGGAAGGTGAAGAACCTGGCCGAGAGCCGTACCTTCTCCATCGAGGTCCGGTAGATCTTGCGGGCCCCGTCGTCGAAGACACCGGAGACGTGGCGGCCGCGGCCGAAGGCCTTGATCGTGCGGATGCCGACGGCGGACTCCTCGATCACGGTGGCGAGGTCGCCCTGCTCGTCCTGGACCTGGCGGGAGACGGTGATGTAGCTCCGCTCGAAGCGCAGCGAGGTGACCACGACCGGGACCGCCGACACGGCGACCAGCAGGCCGAGCGGCCAGTACATCTGCAGCAGCAGCCCCGTCACGGTCACGATCTGGACGATGATCAGGACGAGGAAGAGCAGCCCGAAGCCGAGGAAGCGCCGGATCGCCGACAGGTCGGTGGTGGCGCGGGAGAGCAGCTGGCCGGACTGCCAGGCGCCGTGGAAGCTCATCGGCAGCCGCTGCAGGTGCCGGTAGAGGTCGTCGCGGATCGTGGTCTCCA
This sequence comes from Streptosporangium sp. NPDC003464, assembly GCF_053588315.1. Taxonomy (NCBI): domain Bacteria; kingdom Bacillati; phylum Actinomycetota; class Actinomycetes; order Streptosporangiales; family Streptosporangiaceae; genus Streptosporangium; species Streptosporangium sp. NPDC003464. Next base: position 5,371 of record NZ_JBSFPS010000145.1, read on the forward strand.
GGCCGAGGACGGCGTCGGCCAGGAACCATCTGCGCAGGAAGATGAGGAGCGCCTCGATCACGCCCAGCGCCAGGGCGAGCAGTGCCAGGGGGAGGAGCGCTCCGGTGTCACCGCGGGCGACGGGGCCGTCGATGATCTCCTTGCCGATCAGCGGGATGACGATGCCGATGGCGATCCCGGCGAAGGCCGGTATCCAGATGAGCAGCAGGCGGGTGGTGTAGGGGCGGAGGTAGGACTTCATCCGCCACAGCGAGTCCATCCTGCCGCGGTGCGGACGGGGGGTCGGGGACTGATGGGTTGCGGTATCTCGCCCGGGGGCGTCGGTATCAGGGGGCATCAGCAGGCAGCACACTCCTCACGGGTTCCGTTGAATTGATCACCGTTCCTGGGCAGAAGCCCAATAAGGCTAAGACTCCCGTCAACCGGTTTTCCGCGCCGTGAACATCCGGCGGTGTCGCGCTGAGCGGCGTCCCCCGCCCGGCCGTCCGGCACCGGGTGACGGTCAGAGTCTCCCGACCGGGCGGGGCGCCGACAATTATCCCCAGAGTGTCCGTTCTGTAACTCATGGTGTCCGCAGGGTGGGCGGCCGGGCCGGACCCCTCCCGTCCCCGCCGTGCCCCGGCCACGCCGTGGCCGCCCGCGGCGGCGTGGCGGCCGCGCTCTTCCGACCGGAGCGGACCGCGCTCCTCCAGCCGGAGGAGATCTGTGTCTTGCTAGGGACTTTCGGCCCTGGAAGTGCGGACATTCGCCTCGGTGAACGGCCTGCCGGGTCCTTCTAGCCTGGTCCGGGCCGCAGTCGCGCGTCCCCCTCACCGTGCTTCTGGAGGCTTCATGCTGTCCGCGGAATCAGCCGCCATCGTCCGTGCCACGCTGCCGGTTGTCGGCGCCTCGCTCGACGCCATCACCACACGGTTCTACGAGACGATGTTCAGCGAGCGGCCGGAGCTGCTCGACGGCCTGTTCAACCGGGGCAACCAGGCCAACGGCGAGCAGCGCAGGGCGCTGGCCGGCTCCATCGCCTCGTTCGCCACCGTGCTCCTGGACCACCCCGACGAGCGGCCCGACGCCCTGCTCGCCCGCATCGCCCACAAGCACACCGCGGTGGGCGTCACCGACGACCAGTACGTGATCGTTCACAAGTACCTGTTCGGCGCCATCGCCGAGGTGCTGGGCGAGGCCGTCACCGCGGAGGTCGCCGCGGCCTGGGACGAGGTGTACTGGCTGATGGCCGGCGCGCTCATCGCGATGGAGGCCCGCATCTACGCCGAGGCCGGCGCGCGCGGCGGCGACACGTGGCGGCGGTGGCGGGTCGTCGCCCGCCGGGACGAGACCCCGGACGTGGTCTCGTTCCTGCTGCGCCCGGCCGACGACGACCCGGTCCCGCCCGCGCGCCCCGGCCAGTACGTCAGCGTCCGCGTCCGCATGCCCGACGGCGTGCACCAGCTGCGCCAGTACACGCTGTCGAACGCCGGCGAGGACAGGCTGCGCAGGATCACGGTCAAGCGCGTGGACGGCGACCCCGCCGGCGAGGTGTCCACGCTGCTGCACACCACCGTGCGGCCGGGTGACGAGCTCACCCTGTCGGCGCCGTTCGGCGAGGTGACGCTGGAGGACGGGGACGCACCGCTGGTGCTGGTGTCGGCGGGCATCGGCTGCACGCCCATGGTGGCGATGCTCGATCACCTGGTCGCCACCGGTTCGAGCCGCCGTGTCCTGGTGCTGCACGCCGACCGCTCGCCGGCCGAGCACGCGCTGCGTGAGGACATGCTGCGGCCGGCCGTCGAGCGGGTCTTCTGGTACGAGAGCGGCGCGGCCGCCCCCGACCGCGACGGCCTGATGGACCTGGACGGGGTCGAGATCCCGGACGGCGCGGTCGCCTATCTGTGCGGTCCGATGCCGTTCATGCGTGACGTGCGCGCCCGGCTGATGCGGGCCGGGGTGGCGGCCCGCGACATCCACTACGAGGTCTTCGGCCCGGATCTGTGGCTGGGGGCGAACTGATGGTCCATCGGGCCGGCGGTCAGGGACTTTGGTCCCTGCCGCAGCCGGGTGGTCAGCCCGAATCATGATCTATGTCCGCTGTTACCCCTGGGGCGAGGAAGACCTGTGACTGATATTGACTCCACCCCCGGCATGGGGCCGTTGCTCGCCGCCCGTGCGTTCTTCACCAAATCGGAGGTGTCGGCCGACGGCCGCACCCTGCACCAGATCAACCCCAGCGGCTGGGACCGCTTCTACCGGGACCGGTGGGCGCACGACAAGGTGGTGCGCTCGACGCATGGCGTGAACTGCACGGGATCGTGCTCGTGGCAGGTGTTCGTCAAGGACGGCCTGATCACGTGGGAGCACCAGGCGACCGACTACCCGTCGGTCGGCCCCGATTCGCCCGAGTACGAGCCGCGCGGCTGCCCCCGCGGCGCGTCCTTCTCCTGGTACACCTACTCCCCCTCGCGGGTGCGCTACCCGTACGTGCGGGGCGTGCTGCTGGAGATGTGGCGCGAGGCCAAGGCCAGGCTGGGCGACCCGGTGCTGGCGTGGGCGGAGCTGACCGGCGACCCGGAGCGGGCGCGGGCGTACAAGCGGGCGCGCGGCAAGGGCGGGTTCGTCCGCTCCGACTGGGACGAGGTCCTGGAGCTGATGGCCGCGGCGCACGTGCACACGGTCAAGCAGTACGGCCCCGACCGGGTGGTGGGGTTCTCGCCGATCCCGGCCATGTCGATGGCGTCGTTCGCGGCCGGCACGCGGTTCCTGTCGATGATCGGCGGCACGCTGCTGTCCTTCTACGACTGGTACGCCGACCTGCCGATCGCCTCCCCGCAGGTGTGGGGCGACCAGACGGACGTGCCGGAGTCGGCCGACTGGTGGAATTCCCGCTACCTGATCATGTGGGGTTCCAACATCCCGGTCACCCGCACCCCGGACGCTCACTTCATGACCGAGGCCCGTTACCAGGGCACCAAGGTGGTCGCGGTCAGTCCCGACTACGCCGACAACGTCAAGTTCGCCGACGACTGGCTGGCGCCGCACCCGGGCACGGACGGCGCGCTCGCCATGGCCATGGGGCACGTCACGCTGACGGAGTTCTTCCGCGACCGCCAGGTCCCTTACTTCACCGACTACGTCCGGAAATATACGGATCTTCCGTTCCTGGTGACGCTGGAGCCGCGCGGCGACGCGTACGTACCGCGCCGCTTCCTCACCGCCGCCGACCTGCTTGAGGACGGGGGCGACACCAGCGAGAACGCCGAGTTCAAGACCGTCTTCCTGGACTCCGGGACGGGCGAGGCCGTGGTGCCGAACGGCTCGCTGGGCTTCCGCTGGGGCCAGGAGGGCGAGGGCCGCTGGAACCTCGGCCTGGACGGCGCGGTCCCGGAGCTGACGCTGCTGGACCGGTCGGAGCGGGCGGTCGCCGTCGACCTGCCGCGCTTCGACGAGGGCGCCACCGAGGGCGGCTCGATCATGCGCCGTGGCGTGCCGGTCACCGAGGTGGGCGGCAAGCTGGTCACCACGGTCTTCGACCTGCTCATGGCCCAGTACGGTGTCGCCCGCGACCTGCCGGGCGAGTGGCCGCAGTCGTATCTGGACGCGAGCCAGCCGTACACGCCCGCGTGGGCGGAGGAGATCACCTCGGTGCCCGCCGCGACGATCGCCAGGATCGCCCGCGAGTTCGCCCGCAACGCCGAGCGGACCCGGGGCAAGTCGATGATCGCGATGGGCGCGGGCACCAACCACTGGTTCCACTCCGACCAGATCTACCGCTCCTTCCTCACGCTGGTGCTGCTGACCGGCTGCCAGGGCGTCAACGGCGGCGGCTGGGCGCACTACGTCGGCCAGGAGAAGGTCCGCCCGATCACCGGCTTCCAGCACCTCGCCTTCGCCTTCGACTGGCAGCGGCCGACCCGGCACATGGCCGGGACCGCGTTCTGGTACCTGGCCACCGACCAGTGGCGTTACGAGCAGTTCGGGGCGGCCGAACTCGCCAGCCCGCTCGGCTCCGGCACCTTCGACGGCAAGTCGTTCGCCGACTGCAACGCCCAGGCCGCGAGGCTCGGCTGGCTGCCCTCGCACCCGACCTTCAACCGCAATCCGCTCACCCTCGCCGACGAGGCCGACCGGGCCGGCGTACCGGTGGCCGAGCACGTCGTGAACGAGCTGAAGTCCGGAGGTCTCCGCTTCGCCGCCGAGGACCCGGGCGACCCGGCCAACTTCCCCCGCGTGCTGACCGTGTGGCGGGCCAACCTGCTCGGCTCCTCGGGCAAGGGCAACGAGTACTTCCTGCGGCACCTGCTCGGCACCGACGCCGAGACCCGTAACCAGGAAGGGCTGCACCCGACCGAGGTGACCTGGCGCGAGGAGGCCGCCGAGGGCAAGCTCGACCTGCTCACCGCGATCGACTTCCGGATGACGTCCACGGCGCTGTTCTCCGACGTCGTGCTCCCGGCCGCCACCTGGTACGAGAAGCACGACCTGTCCAGCACGGACATGCACCCGTTCGTGCACGCGTTCAACCCGGCCATCGCCCCGCCGTGGCAGACCCGCAGCGACTACGACGCCTTCCTCGCCCTCGCCGACCGCTTCTCCGAGCTGGCCGCCGATCACCTGGGCAGGCGCACCGACGTGCTGGCCGTTCCGCTCACGCACGACACCCCCGACGAGCTCGCCCAGCCGGGCGGCCGGGTGCGGGACTGGAAACACGGCGAGTGCGAGCCCGTACCCGGCAAGACGATGCCGAAGATCGTGGCGATCGAGCGCGACTACGCCGCCATCGGCGAGCGCATGCGCTCCATCGGGCCGCTCTTCGCCGAGTTGGGACTGACGACCAAGGCCGTGACCTACCGGGTCGGTCCGGAGCTCGACTACCTGGCCAGCAAGAACGGCACCACCGGCGAAGGACGCGTCTCGCTGGACACCGCCGACCGGATGTGCGAGGCCATCCTCGCGCTGTCGGGCACCACCAACGGCCGCCTGGCCACCCAGGGCTTCGAGAGCCTGGAGCGGCGCACCGGCACGGAACTGGCCGACCTGTCGGCCGAGCACGAGGGCAAGCGCATCACGTTCGCCGACACGCAGTCCAGGCCGCAGCCGGTGATCACCTCGCCCGAGTGGTCCGGGTCGGAGACCGGCGGGCGCCGCTACTCCGCCTTCGTGATCAACGTCGAGCGGGACAAGCCCTGGCACACCTTGACGGGCCGCCAGCAGTTCTTCCTCGACCACGACTGGATCATCGAGCTGGGCGAGCAACTGCCCGCCTACCGGCCGCCGCTCAACATGCGCCGCCACTACGGCGACCAGGGCGAGGGCGGGGCGGCCGAGGTCACCGTGCGCTACCTGACCCCGCACTCGAAGTGGTCCATCCACTCCGAATACCAGGACAACGCCTACATGCTCGCCCTCTCGCGAGGCGGACCGACGATCTGGATGAGCGTCGAGGACGCCGCCGCGATCGGGGTCGCCGACAACGACTGGATCGAGGCGTACAACCGCAACGGCGTGGTCGCGGCCAGGGCGGTCGTCTCGCACCGCATGCCGGCCGGGACCGTGTACATGTACCACGCCAAGGACCGCAACGTGAACGTGCCGCTCACCGAGAGATCGGGCCGGCGCGGCGGCGTGCACAACTCCCTCACCCGGCTGCTGCTCAAGCCCAGCCACCTCATCGGCGGGTACGCGCAGTTCACCTACGCCTTCAACTACTACGGGCCGACCGGCAACCAGCGTGACGAGGTCACCGTGATCCGCCGCCGCGGCCAGGAGGTGACCTACTGATGCGCGTCATGGCACAGGTAGCCATGGTGATGAACCTGGACAAGTGCATCGGCTGCCACACCTGCTCGGTCACCTGCAAGCAGACGTGGACCAACCGGGACGGCGTGGAATACGTCTGGTTCAACAACGTCGAGACCAAGCCGGGTGTCGGCTACCCCAAACGCTACGAGGACCAGGAGCGCTGGCACGGCGGCTGGGAGCTCGACCGGCGCGGGCGGCTCAAGCTCCGCGCCGGCGGCCGGGTCAAGCGGCTGCTCAACCTGTTCGCCAACCCGGACCTGCCGGACCTGGACGACTACTACGAGCCGGCCACCTACGACTACGACACCCTCATCAACGCCCCCGCCGGGCCGCACGTCCCGGTCATCCGCCCCAAGTCGGCCATCACCGGCAAGGACATGAACATCACGTGGGGCGCGAACTGGGAGGACGACCTCGGCGGCGCCCCCGAGCACGCCCACGGCGACCCCAACCTCGCGGCCATGGCCGAGAAGGTGAAGATGGAGTTCGACCAGACCTTCATGTTCCACCTGCCGCGCATCTGCGAGCACTGCCTCAACCCGGCCTGCGTCGCCGCCTGTCCCTCCGGCGCGATGTACAAGCGGGAGGAGGACGGCATCGTCCTGGTGGACCAGGACCGCTGCCGCGGCTGGCGCATGTGCGTCTCGTCCTGCCCGTACAAGAAGGTGTACGTCAACCACAAGACCGGCAAGGCCGAGAAGTGCACGTTCTGCTTCCCCCGCATCGAGGCGGGACAGCCGACCGTGTGCGCGGAGACCTGCGTCGGCCGGCTGCGCTACATCGGCCTCATCCTGTACGACGCCGACGCCGTCCTCGATGCCGCCCGCGTCGCCGACCCGCGCGACCTGCTGGAGGCCCAGCGCCAGGTCTTCCTCGACCCCGACGATCCCGAGGTGGCCGCGGCCGCCCGGGCGGGCGGGATCAGCGAGGACTGGATCGAGGCCGCGCGACGCTCGCCGATCTACCGGCTGGCCATGCGCTACCGGGTGGCGCTGCCGCTGCACCCCGAGTACCGCACGCTGCCCATGGTCTGGTACATCCCGCCGCTGTCGCCGGTGCTCGACGCCGTCACCGGCATGGGCGCCGACGCCGACGACCCGGACAACGTCTTCCACGCCATCACCGACCTGCGCATCCCGCTGGAGTATCTGGCCGGCCTGTTCTCGGCCGGGGACACCGAGGTCGTGGCCGGGGTGCTGATGAAGCTGTCGGCCATGCGCTCGTACATGCGGGCCCGCACCCTCGACGGCAGCGTGGCCTCGGACCTGCTGGAGTCGGCCGGGATGACGGCGGAGGACATGGAGGAGATGTACCGGCTGCTGGCCATCGCCAAGTACGACGAGCGCTACGTCGTGCCCGCCGCCCACCGCGAGGACGCCGCCGCGCTGTCCGCCCAGATGGACGGGTGCAGCCTGGACGGTGACGGCGGGCCCGGGATGAGCGAGTTCCACCCGACCGGCGTGACCGGGCGCCGCGGCGACGGCCGCATGGGGCTCAAGCTCTTCGTCGGCAAGGGAGGCACGGCGTGAAGCTCACCACCTGGCCCCGCCGCCCCGCGCCCGCCGCGCCCGGCCCGCACAGCGAGCCCGCCCGGCGCGCCGGGCGCGCGCTGCCCGAGCTCTGCCCGCAGGACCGGGCGACGCTGCTCCGGCTGGTGTCGCTGCTGCTTCAGTATCCCGACCCCGGCCTGATCGCCGCGCGTGAGGAGCTGGCCGCGGCCGTGGACCGGTTGCCGGAGTCGGCGGCGCGCGAGTCGCTGACGGGGTTCGTCGAGTGGTTCCGCGCCACCGAGCCGATGGCGCTGGCGCGCGCCTACGTCGAGACGTTCGACCTGCGCCGCAAGTCCAGCCTCTACCTCACCTACTACCTGCACGGCGACACCCGCCGCCGCGGCATGGCCCTGCTGACGATCAAGCAGCGCTACCGGGTGGCCGGGCTCACCCCACCGGAGGGCGAGCTGCCCGACTTCCTCCCCGTGGTCTGCGAGTTCGCCGCCCTGGCCGGGCCCGCCGCCGGCGAGGCGGCGCTGCGCCAGCACCGCAAGGGCCTGGAGCTGATCCGCACCGCGCTGCACGAGGGCGGCTCGCCGTACGCGCGCGTCCTCGACGCGCTCTGCGCCGAGCTGCCCGGCCTGTCGGAGGCCGAGCGGGCCGCGGTGGCCGATCTCGCCCTGGCGGGACCGCCCGCCGAGGATGTGGGGCTGGCCCCGTTCGGCCCGCCCCTGAACGGATTGGAGGTGCGGCCGTGAGCGTCGCGCTCTGGGTGGTCGTGCCCTACATCGCTTTGACGATCTTCGTTGTCGGTCACGTCTGGCGCTGGCGCGTCGACCAGTTCGGCTGGACGACGCGTACCACGCAGGTGCTGGAGAGCCGGCTGCTGCGGCTCGGCTCCCCGCTGTTCCACCTCGGCGCGTTCGCCGCCATCGGCGGTCACGTGCTCGGCCTGCTCGTCCCGAAGAGCCTGACCGAGGCGGTCGGCGTCGACGAGCACCTCTACCACCTGGTGTCGGTGAGCGCCGGAACCGTGGCCGGGATCATGGTGGTCGCGGGACTGGGGCTGCTGCTGGCCCGCCGCTTCACCAGCCCGCGGGTGCGCCGCACCACGACCCGCGCGGACAAGGTCCTGTTCACCGTGCTGGCGGCGGTGATCCTGCTCGGCATGACCGCGACCGTGGGCAAGAACCTGCTCGGCGGCGGCTACGACTACCGCGCCACCATCGCCGTCTGGTTCCGCGGCGTCCTGACCTTCCGCCCCGACCCCGACCTGATGGCGGACGTGCCGCTGATCTTCCAGCTGCACGCGCTGTCGGCGTGGGTGCTCACCGCGATCTGGCCGTTCACCAGGCTCGTCCACGTGTGGTCGGCGCCGCTCGCGTACCTGTGGCGGCCCTACGTCGTCTACCGGCGACGCACCCCGCTCGGCGCGCGTCGATGACCGGCATCCAGCGTTTCACGGCAAGGAGCGAGGAATGAGCGTTGTCCAGGTGGCGGTGCCGCCGGACGGCGGACCCATGCGGACCGGCACTCCCGTCACCGCGCGAGCGCCCATCCCACAGCTGGAGGACTGCGTGCTGTCCATCGCCGATCACTTCACCGAAGCGTTCCACGCCGAGCATCGCGAGGTCAGGGATCTGCTGCTCGCGCTGATCGACGCCTTCAGGGGCGGCGACTCGGCGCGGATCAGGAAGCTGGTCGAGACACTGTCGGCGACCATCGGGCCGCACTTCCGCTACGAGGAAGAGGCCATGTACCCGGGCCTGCTGCCCATCTTCGGCGGAGATCACGTGGACAAGCTGCTCAGCGACCACGACGACACGATCCGCAACATCCGCGAGCTCGCCGAACTGGCGGAGGCGGCGATGCTCAACGACCTGGAGGAGATCGGCGAGGACCAGGCCGCGCGGGGAATCGAGCTGGTGCGCGCGATCCTGCCGCACGTGAGCGACTGCGACGGCCTGTCGATCATGGTGGAGACACTGCCGGAGGACGACGTCGTGCACATCCTCGCCACCCGCGACGTGGCCAGGGAGACGGACGCCGACCTGCTGACCTGGGCGCGTACGATGCGGGCGCGTCGTGTCTGAGGCCGCGCTCCCCGTCCTGATCCAGGGTGGCATGGGCGTCGCGGTGTCCGGATGGCGGCTGGCGCGCGCAGTCGCCCGGACCGGGCAGCTCGGCGTGGTGTCGGGCACCGCGCTGGACGTCACCCTGGCCCGCCGGCTGCAGCTCGGCGATCCCGGGGGGCACCTGCGCCGGGCGCTGGCCTGCTTCCCGGTGCCCGCGATCGCCGAGCGGGTGCTGGGCCGCTACTTCGTGCCCGGCGGGACGGAGCCCGGGCAGCCGTACCGGCCGGTGCCCCGGCTCGGGCTGCGGCCCAACCGCGCCCGCGACGAGCTGATCGTGGTCGCCAACTTCGCCGAGGTCTTCCTCGCCCGGCAGGGGCACGACGGCCTGATCGGCGTCAACTACCTGGAGAAGATCCAGCTGGCCACGCCGGCCGCCGTCTACGGGGCGATGCTGGCCGGCGTCGACTACGTGCTGATGGGCGCCGGCATTCCGGCGGAGATCCCGTACCTGCTCGACGAGTTCGCCGCGCACCGCCCGGCCGAGATCACGGTCGCCGTGGCCGGCGCCGACGACACGCGGCACACGATCGGCCTCGACCCCGCCGCGCTGTCGCCCCGCCCGGCCGAGCCACTGCGGCGGCCGAAGTTGCTGGCGATCGTCTCCTCCCACGTGCTGGCCACCTACCTGGCCCGCTCCCCGCAGGCACGGCCCGACGGGTTCGTCCTGGAGACGCCGGTGGCCGGTGGGCACAGCGCGCCGCCGCGCGGCCGCCTGCAACTGGACGCGGCCGGCGAACCGCTGTACGGCCCGCGCGACGAGGTCGACACCGGCAGGGTCGCGGCGCTCGGGTTGCCGTTCTGGCTGGCCGGCGGCTACGGCACGCCCGACGGGATGGCCCGGGCGCTGGCCGCGGGGGCCACCGGCATCCAGGTCGGCTCGGCGTTCGCGCTGTGCCGCGAATCCGGACTCGACGACGGGCTCAGGCGCCGCCTGCTGCGCGAGGCCGCCGCCGGGACCCTGGAGGTCCGCAACGACCCGCGCGCCTCGCCGACCGGCTTCCCGTTCAAGGTCGCGCAGGTGCCCGGGACCCTGTCCGATCCCGGGGTCCACGAGCAGCGGCCCCGGCTGTGCGACCTGGGCTACCTGCGCACCCCGTACGTCAAGCCCGACGGCGCGATCGGCTACCGCTGCCCCGCCGAACCCGTCGACACCTACGTGCGCAAGGGCAGGCCCGCCGAGGAGGCCGCGAGCCGCCAATGCCTGTGCAACGGTCTGACCGCCGCCATCGGCCTGGGCCAGCACCGCGGCGACGGCTACCGTGAGCCCGCCCTGCTCACCCTGGGCCAGGACGCCGCCTTCCTCGACGGGCTGCCCGAGGACCACTCGGCCGCCGACGTCGTGCACCGCATCCTGCTGGGGGCACCCGCATGACCGGCACCTCACCGAGAGCCCTGGCCGGCACCCCGCACCGGACCCCTGAGCCGGGATGTAACAGACAGCACGCGCTGATGCGTGATGACAGCAATGAGGGAAGATGACGATGACCGACAAGAAGGACCCGGCCGCCGTCGGCGGCAGACCCGCGCTCATGCTCGGCCTGGCGACCCTCGGATTCGCGCTGAACTTCTGGGCCTGGGCGCTGCTCAGCCCGCTGGGGCCGCGGTTCAAGGACCTGCTCGGCCTGTCGGCCGCCCAGCAGGCCCTGCTGGTCGCCGTCCCGGTGATCGTCGGGTCGCTGGGCCGTATCCCGGTCGGCGCGCTCACCGACCGCTTCGGCGGCAGGGTGATGTTCCCGCTGATCTCGGCCGCCACCATCGTGCCCGTCGTGTTCATCGGCGTGGCCGGGCAGAACTCGCTGCCGATGCTGCTGGTCGGCGGCTTCTTCCTGGGCATCGGCGGAACGGTGTTCGCGGTGGGCGTGCCGTTCGTCAATGCCTGGTTCCCGCCGCACCGCCGTGGCCTGGCCATCGGCATCTTCGGCGCGGGCATGGGCGGCACCGCGATCAGCGCCCTGACCACGGTCAAGCTCGTCAAGGCCGGCGGCTCGGCCACCCCCTTCCTCATCACCGCGGTCGCGCTGGCTCTCTACGCCGCCGTCGCCTGGCTGGTCATGCGCGATGCGCCAGGCCGCGCCGTCTCGGCGCAGCCGCTGTCGGGACGGCTCGCGGCCACCGCCAAACTGGCGATCACCTGGCAGGCCTGCGTCCTGTACGCCGTGGCGTTCGGCGGCTACGTCGCCTTCTCCGTCTACCTGCCCGCCTACCTGCAGACCGGCTACGGGCTGGAGCAGGCCGACGCCGCCGACCGCATGGCCGGGTTCGTGGTCCTCGCGGTCGTGATGCGGCCGATCGGCGGCTGGCTGTCCGACCGGATCGGCCCGATCCCGGTCCTGGCCGGCGTGTTCGCCGTGGTCGCGATCGCGGCGGCGGTCCAGGCCCTCACGCCCGGTCTGATGCCGGTGGGCACGATCGCCTTCCTGACCATGGCCGCCGCGTTGGGTGCGGGCAGCGGCGCCACCTTCGCGCTCGTCGCGCAGGCCGCGCCGGCCGACAGGGTCGGCGCGGTCACCGGGCTGGTCGGCGCCGCGGGCGGGCTGGGCGGGTTCGTGCCGCCGCTGCTGATGGGCTTCCTCTACGGCGAGCTCGGCTCCTACGGGTTCGGCCTGGCGCTGCTGGCCGCGACCTCGGCGCTGACCGTGGTGCTGACGATGACCGTGGTCCGCCTGACGGCCTCGCGACGCCTCACCCCGGTGACGTAGCCGTCCGGGTATGTGGTCGGCCGGGTCCGTCCGACGTCGTGCTCGCCGCGCCCCCGTGCTCACGTCCGCCGGATGCGCGCCCGCATCGAGCGGAGGTCCGGCTGCTCACCCCGGCCCCGGACAGGGGATGATCGGAACAGGGGACCGTCCGCCGGGGGGCGGGCGGCCCGCGGGGTGAGCGATGCGAAGGGGCGGCCGATGAACAGGGCACGCGGTCGGCTGCGCGTCTATCTGGGCGCGGCCCCCGGTGTCGGCAAGACCTTCGCGATGCTCGACGAGGGGCACCGGAGGCTGTCGCGGGGCACCGACGTGGTCGTGGGCCTCGTCGAGACCCACGGCCGCCCCCGCACCGCCGAGCTGATCGAGGGCATCGAGGTCGTCCCCCGCAGGACCATCCCCTACCGGGGGACGACCTTCACCGAGCTCGACGTCGAGGCGGTCGTCGCGCGCGCGCCGAAGGTGGCGCTGATCGACGAGCTGGCGCACACCAACGTGCCGGGCTCGAAGAACGCCAAGCGCTGGCAGGACGTCGAGGAGATCCTCGACGCCGGCATCGACGTCATCTCCACCGTCAACATCCAGCACCTCGACTCGCTCAACGACGTCGTCCAGCAGATCACCGAGGTGCCGCAGCGCGAGACCGTGCCCGACGAGGTGGTGCGGCGGGCCGACGCGGTGCAGCTGGTGGACATGCCGCCGGACGGGCTGCGCCGCCGGATGGCCCACGGCAACATCTACGCCCCGGAGAAGATCGACGCGGCGCTGTCCAACTACTTCCGGGTGGGCAACCTGACCGCCCTGCGCGAGCTGGCCCTGCTCTGGCTCGCGGGCAAGGTCGACGACCAGCTCGACCAGTACCGCGCCGACCACGGCATCGCCGGGACCTGGGAGGCCCGCGAGCGCGTCGTGGTCGCGCTGACCGGCGGCCCCGAGGGCGACACGCTGGTACGGCGGGCCGCCCGCATCGCGGCCAGGACCAAGGGAGCCGACCTGCTGGCGGTGCACGTCACCCTCTCCGACGGGCTGGGCGGGGGCGACCCGGCGCACCTGGCGCGCCAGCGGGCGCTGGTGGAGAGCCTGGGCGGCACCTACCACCAGGTGATGGGGGAGAACGTGCCACGCGCGCTCCTCGACTTCGCCGGCGGCGTGAACGCCACGCAGCTGGTGCTCGGCGCCTCCCGCAGGGGCCGGTTCGCCCAGCTGTTCTCCCGGGGCGTCGGGGTGACCGCCACCGCGCTGTCCGGCTCCATCGACGTCCACATGATCACCCATGCCGAGGTGGGCAGGGGCGGGCGGGCCGGCCGGCCGAGGGCCGCGCTCACCCGCACCCGCAGGCTCGCCGGCTGGGCCATGGCGCTGCTGGGCATCCCGGCGTTCACCGCCGCGCTGCTCCCCTTCAGGGCCGACCTGACGCTGCCCGGCGCGATCCTGCTGTTCCTGCTCACGGTCGTCGGCGTCGCGCTGGTGGGCGGCATGTGGCCGGCCCTCACCGCCGCCGTGGCCGGCTTCCTCCTGCTCAACTACCACTTCACGCCGCCCTTCGGCCGGTTCACCGTCTCCGACCCGCACAATCTGCTCGCGCTGAGCGTCTACGTCCTGGTGGCAGCCATGGTGAGCGCGGTCGTGGACCTGGCGGCCCGGCGCACGCGGGAGGCGGCGCGGGCGCGGGCGGACGCCGAGGTGCTGTCGACCCTGGCGGGTCACGTGCTGCGCGGCGAGGCGGCGCTGCCGTCCCTGCTGGCACGGCTGCGCGAGACCTTCACCCTGACCTCGGTGACGCTGCTGGAACGCGTCGGCGAGCCCGCCCCGGACGACCAGTCCGTGCCGGGGGCGTGGCGGATCGTGGCGACCTCGGGCGGGCCGCCCTGCGGCTGCCCGGGGGACGCCGACACCGACGTGGCGATCGACGGGGACCTGGTGCTCGCTGCGCGCGGCCGGCTGCTCGACGCCGCCGACCGGCGGGTGCTGGAGGCGTTCGCCGCGGAGGCGGCGGTGGCGCTGCGCCAGGAGCGCCTGCGCCGGGAGGCGGACCTGGCCGGGCCGCTGGCCGAGGCCGACAAGATGCGCACCGCCCTGCTCGCCGCGGTCAGCCACGACCTGCGCAGCCCGCTCGCCTCGGCCAGGCTCGCCGTCGGGAGCCTGCGCGGCACCGAGATCGAGTGGAGCGCGGAGGACCGCGAGGAACTGCTGGCCACCGCCGAGGAGTCCCTGGTCAAACTCGACCGGCTGGTCGCCAACCTGCTCGACATGAGCCGCCTGCAGGCGGGCGTGCTCGGCCTGACCCTGCAGCCGGTCGCGCTGGAAGAGGTCATCCCGCGCTCGATCGACGACCTCGGCCCGCTCCGCGACCGCGTCGAGGGCGACATCTCCGTGGACCTGCCCGAGATCCTCGCCGACCCCGCGCTGCTGGAGCGGATCCTGGTCAACGTCATGTCCAACGCCGTGCGCTACAGTCCGGCGGGCAGGAAGGTCCTCATCACCGCCAGCCGGCACGGCGACCACGTCGAGATCCGGGTCGTCGACCGCGGCCCCGGCATCCCGCCCGAGGCGCACGACCGTGTCTTCATGCCGTTCCAGCGGCTGGGCGACCGGGACAACCACACGGGCGTCGGGCTGGGGCTGGCCCTGTCCCGGGGGCTGGCGGAGGCGATGGGAGGGATGCTTGTTCCGGAGGAAACGCCAGGGGGAGGTCTCACCATGATCCTTACACTGTCCGTCCCCTCGCGGGCACGCACATGACGCGCGTCCTCGTCGTCGACGACGAACCGCAGATCCTGCGGGCCATGCGGATCAACCTCCTCGCCCGGCACTTCGAGGTGGCACTGGCCCCGGACGGGGGATCGGCCCTGCGGCAGGCCGCCGACTGGCACCCCGACCTGATCGTTCTCGACCTCGGGCTGCCCGACATCGACGGCGTGGACGTCATCCACGGGCTGCGCGGCTGGACCGCCGTGCCGATCATCGTGCTCTCCGGGCGGGCCGGGAACCAGGACAAGATCGAGGCCCTGGACGCGGGCGCCGACGACTACGTCACCAAGCCGTTCAACATCGAGGAGCTGCTGGCCCGCATGCGGGCGGTGACCCGCCGCACCGCCGTCCAGGACGCCGAGCCCGCCCAGGTCCGGATCGGCGGCCACACGGTGGACCTGGCCAACAAGACGATCTCCGGGGGAGTGCGGCTGACCCCCACCGAGTGGCGCATGCTCGAACTCCTGCTGCGCAACCCGGGCAAACTGATCAGCCAGCGGCAGATGCTCACCCAGGTGTGGGACAGCAGGCACACCACGGAGACCAACTACCTGCGCCAGTACATGGCCCAGCTCCGCCGCAAGCTCGAACCCGACCCCGCGCGCCCGGTCCACCTGCTCACCGAACCGGGGATGGGCTACCGGTTCCAGCCCTGACCCCCGCCACCGGGCCTCCGCCACTCGGCCGTCCTCGCCCGGCGACCGCCGCCGCCCGGCCGCCGTCACCAGGCTTCCACCGCCCGGCCGCCGTCACCGGGCTTCCACCGCCCGGCCGTCCTCGCCGGGCCGCCGCCGCCCGGTCGCCGTCACCGGGCTTCCACCGCCCGGCCGTCCTCGCCGGGCCGCCGTCACCGGGCCGCCGCCGCCCGGCCGCCGTCACCCGGCCGGCAGGGTGACGGCGGTGACGGCCAGGCCGTCGGCGACGAGCCAGCGTCCGGTGAAGCCGGTCAGCCGCCGGCCCGCGACCAGCGGCCCGGGGACGAGAAGGCGGGCGGTGAAGGTGCCGGAGGGCTCGAAGGCGACCAGGGCCTCCTCGAAGTCGAGCCAGCGCCGGGCCAGCGGGAACCACGCCTTGTAGACGCTCTCCTTGGCGCTGAACAGCAGCCGGTCCCAGTGGACCGGGCCGCCGAGCCGTTCCAGCGCGTCCCGCTCCCGGTCGAGGGCGATGGCCTGCAGGACCCCCGGGGGCAGCGGCCCGTGGGGCTCGGCGTCGATGCCGACGGCGACGGCCTTCAGGGAGACGGCCGCCGCCCGGTATCCGGCGCAGTGGGTGATGGCGCCCGCCACCCCGTCGGGCCACATCGGGGCGCCGTCCCCGTCGGCCGGGATCGGCGCCGGCGGCAGTCCGAGCCGGGACAGGGCCTGGCGGGCGCAGTGACGGGCGGTGGTGAACTCGCGCCGCCTCTTGTCCACCGCCCCGGCGACGACGGCCTCCTCCTCGGGGAACAGCGCCGCGCCGGGCGGGTCCCGGAAGGCGTCCGCGCAGGCGACCCAGGACGGCAGGATCCTCTCGATCACGGAACGGCCCGCGGGGCGGGCAGGATCACGCGCGGCCGGCCGGGCGGGGTGGAGCGGGGCCGCCACTCGCGGGGGTAGCCCAGCGAGACCTCCTCGAAGCGCACGCCGTCGTGCCAGGTGGTGCGGGGGATGTGCAGGTGTCCGTAGACGACCGCCTGGGCGTTGAAGCGCACGTGCCAGTCGGCCGTCTGCTCGGTGCCGCACCAGATCGCGAACTCCTGGTGGTGCATGACCAGAGTCGGCTCGCGGACCAGCGGATAGTGGTTGACGAGCACGGTCGGCACCCCCGGGGGGCAGGCCGCCAGGCGGCGCTCGGTCTCGGCGACCCTGGCCGAGCACCAGGCCGGGCGGGAGGGATGGGGGTCGGGGTGCAGGAAGACCTCGTCGGTGCAGACCACGCCCTTGTCGTAGGCGAGGGCGAGCGCCTCCTCCGCCGTCGCGACGCCGGGCACGCGGAAGGTGTAGTCGTACAGCACGAACAGCGGGGCGACGGTGACCGGCCCGCCCGACCCGTCCCAGACCGGGTAGGGGTCCTCGGGGGTCGTCACCCCGAGGTCGCCGCAGATCTTCACCAGGTGCCGGTAGCGTTCCTCGCCGCGCAGCTGGACCGGGTCGGAGGGGTGGGTCCACAGCTCGTGGTTGCCCGGGACCCACACCACCTTGGCGAAGCGCTCGCTGAGCAGGCCCAGCGCCCACTCGACGTCGGAGACCTTCTCGGAGACGTCTCCGGCCACCAGCAGCCAGTCGGAGGCGGAGACGGGCCGCAGCTCCTCGACGATGCGCCGGTTCTCCTGGTATCCGATGTGCAGGTCGCTGATGGCCAGCAGCGACGTCATGCCCGGACCTCCCCGGCCGCGACGGTCTCCGGGCCGGGTACGGCGAGCGGCCCGGCGGACGGCGGCAGGGCCCCGGACGGCGCGGTCCCTCCTGGCCGGGGGAGACGGCCCCCCCGGGCGTCGCTCCGTGGCGCTGGGTGGAAGCGCCGGATCGGGGAACGGGCTGCCGTCAAGGTCCTTCTCCTTCGGTCGGGCCTGTAAGGATGTCGCCGTGCCGCCCCGCCTCCGGGGCGGGGGCCAGTTTCTTGCTATGAGCGATGTTTGTCCAGGATCCGCTGGATCGGTGGCGCACGTCCACCGCCGAGCGGGACGAGGGCCCGCGCGGTCCGTGCGGCCCGCGTCCGGGGGTCTCTCTACCAGCGGTGGTGGACCAGGGGCCGCAGGAGCTCGTCGTGGACCTCCCGCACGCCCGCGGGCGTCTCCTCCGTCAGGGGAGCGGACCCGAGGGCGGTGTCGGCCCGCGCCTGGCCGGTGCGCGCCCCGCGGCTCACGGCCGCCGGGTGGAGCCGCGCTGGACTACCCTCCACTCGACCGGCCCGCCGCCGCTCTCCTCGTCGAGGACCAGCCGGGCGCATCGGGCGCCCTGGTCGCGCAGGGACTGCGCGACGGTCGTCAGGCCGGCGGCGGCGGCCGCGTCGGTGTCGTCCCAGCCGGTGACGGCGAGGTCGCCGGGGACGGCCAGGCCCATGCGGCCGGCCGTCCGCAGCAGGCCCAGCGCGAGCTCGTCGCTCATCGCCGCGACGGCGTCCGGGACGTCCGGGCCGGCCAGCAGGTCGGCGGCGAGCCGTTCGGCCTCCCGGGCGCTGTTCCTGGAGCAGACGGCCACGCGCACCCGCGACCACGGGCCGCCGGTCTCCGCCCACGCGTCGCGGAACCCCCGCAGGCGCTGGCGGGTCACCCGGAAGCTCGCCGTGGCCGGATCCAGCGCCCGGTGCACGCCGGCGGCCCGCGCGCGGTCGAGGGGGAAGCTGAGCACCATCGGCCGGTGGGCGCCGGCGAAGGCCGCCGAGGCCACCGCGCGGGCCGCCGCCCGGTCGTCGACGGCCACGAACGACAGGTCGTCGCGGCGCGGGCCGCCGTGCACGACGGCGGGGAGACCCGTGGCGGCGACCGCGTCCACCACCGGGTCGTCGTCGGAGGTGGTCCACACCACGAAGCCGTCCACGGCCGCCTCGGCCACCCGGTCGACGTCGCCCGGAGCGCCGGTGACGGGCACGATCGTGAGCCCCAGGCCGTGGCCGGCGCACACTTCGGCGACCCCCGCCAGGAAGCGGGCGGCCTGCGGGTCTTCGAAGGCGTAGGTCAGGTGCTCACCGAGGATCACCCCGAGGCTGCCCGCGCGGCCCCGCCGGAGCGAGCGCGCACCCGGGTGGGGGCCGGGGTATCCCAGCCGCTCGGCGGCCTCGCGGACCCTGGCGCGGGTCTGCTCCGAGACCCGCTCCGGCCGGGCGTAGGTGTAGGAGACGGTCATCACCGACACCTCTGCCGCCCTGGCCACCTCCGCCATCGTCGGCCGCCGGCGCGATGCAGCTCTTGTCATCCCTCACTTTAACGTGTGTATCGTTACACACATGTCTCTCCAAGCGGGCGGAGCGCGGGTCAGGGCGGCCTACTGCGGGTTCGCCGTCTTCGGAGTCTTCTGGGGGGTGTGGGGCGCGTCCGTCCCCGCGATCCGGGACCAGGCCGGGCTCACCGACGGGGAGCTGGGCACGGCGCTGCTGTACATCGGTGCCGGGGCGCTGCCGGCGATGCTGACCGCCGGACGGGCCGTCGACCGGTGGGGGCACCGGCTGACCGCGCTCCTGCTCGTCCTGCTCGGCGCCGCCGGCGTCGCGGTGGCCGTCACCGCGAGGGACCTGCCGAGCCTGTCCGCCGGGCTGGCGGTGCTCGGCGCGGTGTCGGGCGCCGCGGACGTGGCCGTCAACGCGGCCGCCGGTTCCGCCGAGAGCGCCGCCGGCCGGCCGGTCATCACCCGGGCGCACGGCGTCTTCTCCACCGCTGTGGTCGTGGCCAGCCTCGCCACCGGCCTGCTCGGCGGTGTCGCGGCGTCCGTGGTGGTGCCGTTCGCACTGGTCACCGCCGCCGCCGTGGGGGCGGGCCCGGTCATCGCCGCCGTCGCCCGCGACCGCTCCGGCGTCCCCGGCCGGTACGGCCCCCCACCAGGGCCCGGCGCCTCCGACGGTCATGGCCGGCCACCGGGGTCCGGTGCCTCCGACGGTCATGGCCCGCCGCCAGGGTCCGGTGCCTCCGATGGTCAGCGGCCCGAGTCCGCCGTTTCCGGTGGGTACGGCCCGTGACCTGAGGGGCGCTCCGGGCCGGGGCGGCCGACGCCGGTCTCCGCCGGACGACATGGCCCGCCGGACGCCCCGCCGCCGGAC
>NZ_JBSFPS010000146.1:0-24951 GCF_053588315.1 Streptosporangium sp. NPDC003464
CTTGCCGGAGATGTAGCGGCTGACGGTGTCGAAGATGACGACGTCGCGCGGCCGTTCGGCGACGATGCCGAGCAGTTCGCGGGCGGCGGTCTCGGAGGTGTTGAGGGCGCCGCTGAACCGAGGGAACAGCCGGTAGTCGAACCGTTCGTGCAGCACCTGGAGGTCGTCGGGGGTGGCACCGAAGGCGGTGAGCCGGGTTCCCGGCACGGCCTGGTCCCGGCGCGGCGGTGGGCGGTCTCCACGGCCGCTACCGGGCGGCCATGGCCGAGGCGTCCTTCTGTCGTCGCCGGGACCCGTTCCCGAGGCGTCCGCCGGCCGTCGCCGGGACCCGTCCCCGCGCCGTACTGAGCTGTCCTCCGGCCGTCGCCGGGACCCGTCCCCGCGCCGCGCTCAGATCCCTCCTGCGGCCCGTTCCCGTCCGTGCCGTCCGGGAGGCTCAGGCCGTCTCCCGCCGTCCGCAGGCCGGCTCTCCGCAGCCCCTCCGGCCGCCTCCCGTGCCGTCCTCAGCCGGCCGTCACCGCGCCGAGCACGATCAGGCTGTCGTCGGCGAGGCCGGTCACGCGGTGCGCGCGGCCGGTCACGGCGTCCATCCTGAAGAAGCCGGCGGGGCGGCCGCCCGCCTTGGCGCTCAGCCGGACGACGACCTCGTGGGAGTTCAGCCAGCCGACGACCTCCGCCTTGGCGGGGCCGCCCAGGGAGGGGAGCGGCAGGCGCTTGAACACCTGCCGCGACCGGGCGTCGACGATGTGGAGGCTGTCGCCCCCGGCCTCCTCGGCGCCGACCGCGGCCGCGTGCCTGCCGCTGGGGGACTCGCGCCAGACGCGGTAGCTCTTGCGGAGCCAGCCCGCCGCCTTCTCCGCGGCCGTCGCCTGCCCGGCGGGCAGTGACGTCATGGTCCCGGTGGTGAAGTCGGTCCGCAGCCGGCGCGCGCCGAGCGCGACGGTGAAGTGACGGCCGTCCGGGGAGACGCTCACCCGGGTGCCGGTCTCGGTGTCGGAGGGAACCAGCGCGGGCGTCAGATACCGCTTCACGCCGCTGTGCAGGTCGTGGGCGACATATCGCCCCTCCGCCGCACTGAGATAGGCGATGCGGCGCCCGTCGGGGCTGAGAGCCGGGCTCAGCCGCCAGGAGCTCCGGCCGTCGCCGTACGCCAGCCGTTCGGCCGCGTCGGGCACGCTCACCGTGGACTCGCAGCGGCCCTTACCCGTGCAGCCGGCGGGCTCGCGCGCCGAGCCGGCCGGGTCGCCGCCGGCCAGCTTGAGCGTCCAGCCCGCGCAGATGACCTTCCCCGCTTTCGGCGGCGCGGAGGCGTCGCCCGCCGAGCCGCCGTCGGGACACCGCTTGGGCACCGCGTAGCGGATCGTGAGGGAGGTGCGCGGGGCCTGCCAGGGCTTGAGGCCGGAGTCCGGCTCCGGGCTGCCGGTCGGCTCCGCGCTGGTGACCACCCGCATGGCCTCCGGGGCGTCCGCCGGATGGGACCGGTTCGGCTCGCCCAGTGCCGAGTTCCACACCACTCCCTGTGAGAACAGGGTGAAGGCGGCGATGAGGCCGATCGGGACGAGGGCCGCGATCGCCGTCAGGAAGGCTCCGCGGTTGCGGCGGCGCCGTAGCGCGCGCACCGACCGCGCGGTGAGGTCGGGGACCGACGCCTCGCCCGCCGCGGTCGCCAGCCTCGTCTTCAGCCGGGCCACGTTGCCCTTGGTGAGCGTGGCCACCGCCTCGGTGACCTCCGTCTCCACGGTCTCCACCGGGATGCCGAGGAGGGTGGCCATCTCGGCGTGGGTCCTGCCGTCATGGATGCACGCGACGGTGAGGAGGCGCTGCCGGGGCGGGAGCCGTACCAGGGCGGTGGCCCCCGCGGCGGTGGGCTTGCGGAGGAAACGGCGATAAAGGGCGATGTGGGCGTGTGTAGTGGTGTTCTCCCAGAGAGTGGGGGGCCAGCTGAGGCCGACCGTGCGCAAGGACCACAGGGCCAGGCGGATGGCCTGCTCGTGGCTGCCGGTGAGGAGGAGGGCCGTGCCGACGAGGGAACGCTGATCGCGCTGAACGAATTCGCGATAACCGATATATCGGCGCATGAGGGATTTGCTCCGGCTTGCGTGAGGGACGGTCAACGGTAGTGATCTAAGCGGTTGGAGCGCCAACTTGGGTTGATTGTTGCTAATTGGGTGGTTGGTGGGCCCGCCGACCCCCATCGCCGTAGGTGATGGGAGGTCACTTGGGAGTAACAAGGCGGGCGGTGGAGCTACGGCATCGTAAAGTTTGGCTGGTTGGAGATTTACTACACCGTAGGGACGATGATGCCGGAGATCGCGCCGCTGGAAGCGGGGGAACCGCACCGTCTGGGGCCGTTCCGCGTCGTCGGCCGGATCGGTGAGGGTGGGCAGGGGATCGTCTACCTGGGGGTCAACGAGTCGGGGGAGCGGGCGGCGATCAAGTTGCTGCACGTGAAATTCTCCGGCGACACGACGGCCAGGTCCCGGTTCGCCCGCGAGGCGCGCGCCGCCCAGCGGGTCGCCTCGTTCTGCACGGCGGGCGTGGTGGACGCCGATCTCGAAGGCGACACCCCCTACATCGCGAGCGAATACATCGAGGGCAGGTCGCTGCGGGAGGTCGTGGAGACCGACGGCCCGCTCCGGGGCGCCGCGCTGCAGCGGCTGGCGATCGGCACGGCCACCGCGCTGACCGCGATCCACCACGCCGCGATCGTGCACCGCGACTTCAAACCGGACAACGTGCTCATCGCCGCCGACGGCCCCCGCGTGGTGGACTTCGGCATCGCCCGCATCCTCGACTCCACCGGGACGATCACCAGCCGGGCCATCGGCACCCCGGCCTACATGGCGCCCGAGCAGATCTCCGGCGCCGACGTCGGCCCGCACACCGACGTCTTCGCCTGGGGGGCGACCATCGCGTTCGCCGCGACCGGGGAGACGGTCTTCGCCGGCGACTCGATCGCGGTGGTGCTCAACCGCATCCTCAACCACGAGGTGGACGTCAGCGTCATGCCGGAGCCGCTGCGCGGCGCGGTCCGCGCGGCCCTGTCCAAGTCGCCCGCCGCCCGCCCGTCGGCCGATCAGATCCTGCTGCGGATGCTCGGCCACCCCGAGAGCGTGGACGCGTCGCCGGCCGTCCTCAACGAGGGGGCGCAGGTCGCCGGCCCCGACTCGGACGAGGCCACCCACCTCATGCGGATACGGGGCACGGCCCCGGACCGGCCCGCCCCCGACGCCCCGCCCGTGCCCTCCACCGGCTTCCGCGCGCAGCCCCCGGGCCCCGGCGAGCGCCCGCCCTCCCCGGCGTACGGCGAGCATCCGTCCGCTCCGGGCCATGGCGAGCGCGGTCCTTCCCCGGCGTACGGGGAGCGCCCGTCCTCCCCGGCGTACGGTGAGCACCCGTCCTCCCCGGCGTACGGTGAGCACCCGTCCTCCCCGGCGTACAGGGAGCGTCCGTCCTCCCCGGCGTACGGCGCGCAGCCCCCGCCGCCCGCCCACGGCGAGCGTCCGTCGTCCCCGGGGTACGGCGGGTCCTCGACCGTCCCGCCCCCGGACTGGCAGACCACGCTCACCGAGCACGTCACGGACGTGGACCCGCCCCGGCCCTCCCGGAAGGGGCGCTGGGTCGCGGCCGCCGTGGCCGTCCTGCTGGTCGCCGCCGCCGTGGCGGCCGTCGCCCTCACCGGCTGGCCGCCGAGCCTGGGCGCCGGCGCCGAGCCCAGCGCGTCCGCCCCGGCGGAGTTCACCTCGGTGGTGGACAAGGCGGCCCGGACCGGCAAGCTCACCGTCGGCGTGCGCGGCTTCCTGCCGGGCATCGCGCTGGAGAGCGGCGGTAAGTGGAGCGGGTTCGAGGTGGACCTCGCCACCGAGATCGCCAAGGCGCTGCAGGTGCCCGCGGACGGCGTCACCTTCCGGGCGACCAGCCGGGAGGAGCGGCCGGGGCTGCTGGCCGCCGGTGACGTCGACCTGGTCATCTCGACCTACTCGATCAACGACGGCGACGACGTCACCTTCGCCGGGCCGTACTATCTCGCCCACGTCGACGTGCTCGTCAAGGCCGGCTCCCCGATCGTCTCCGCGGCCGGTCTGGAGGGCGGGCGGCTGTGCCAGCCGGCCGCCAGCTCCTCGGTCCGCGTCCTGCAGGAGACGGTGAGCCAGATCGAACTGGTCCCCGCCCAGACCTACACCGACTGCATGAACAAGCTGCTGGCCGGTGAGGTCGACGCGGTCCCGGGCGACGACCTGCTGCTGGCCGGGTTCGCCAACCGGGAGAGCGTCCGCTACAAGGTGCTCGGCCTGAAGCTGACCGACGAGCGCTACGCGGTGGCCGTGAAGAAGGGCGACAGCCGCACCTGCAAGGCCGTGCAGGGCGCGATCGCCGACCTCTACGGCAGCGGCGTGATCAAGAAGCTGCTCGACAGGCACTTCTCGCGGGTCGACTTCGCCACCCGCGAGGACAGCCTCCCGGCCATGACTAGCTGCGGCTAGTCCCCTCGATCTCGGCCGCGGTCTCCTCGGCCCAGTCGCGCATCAGCCGCGTCTGACGGATGCCCAGCTCCAGGGCGTACTGGCCGAAGCCGGGCTTCTTCCACGAGGACCTGGCCGCGCGCATCGCCTCCAGTTCGGCCAGCCTGATGTCGTAGGACTCGGCCTCCGCGCGGAGCAGCGCCGCGGCCTCGTGCGGCTCCAGCGTGGGCAGCAGGAAGGCGCGCAGCACCCCTTCGCTGCGGTAGGACCGTGACGGTCCCTTCTCGATCAGCCACCCGCGCAGCTCATGCGTGCCCTCGTCGGTGATCGCGTAGGTCTTCCGGCCGCGCGGGCCCTCCTCCTCGACCGTGATCAGGCCGTCGGCGGCCATCTTGTTCAGCTCCGGATAGATCTGGCTGTGCCGGGCCTGCCAGGCGTTGTTGATCGAACTCTCGAACAGTTTCGTCAGGTCGTAGCCGCTGGCGGGGCCGGAGACGGTCAGCAGGCCGAGGAGCGCGATCCGTAGGGACATGCCCTCATCATAATTATCAATTGACATGTCAAAACTGACACGTCACTATCAACAGGTGTCTACTGACGTATCGCCCTCTCTCGCGGCCTCCCCTCCCAAGCCCAAGAACGGGCTGCTCCTCCTCGCCGTCCTCGGCGGGATGTTCCTGGCCATGCTCGACCAGACGATCGTCGGGACCGCCCTGCCCCGGATCACCCAGGAGCTCGGCGGCGCGGACCTCTACACCTGGGTCGTGACGGCCTATCTGCTGACCTCCACGATCACCGTCCCGCTGTACGGCAGGCTGTCGGACACCTACGGGCGCAAGCCCCTGCTGCTCGTCGGCGTCGTGCTGTTCCTGCTGGGCTCGCTCCTGTGCGGCCTCGCCCAGGACATGAACCAGCTCATCGCCTTCCGGGCGCTGCAGGGCCTGGGCGCCGGGGCGCTGCTGCCCCTCTCCCTGGCCCTGGTGGTCGACCTGTTCCCGCCGGACAAGAGCGGCCGGGTCCAGGGCGCGATGGGCGGGGTGATGGCGCTGAGCTACATCGCCGGCCCCTTCCTCGGCGGCGTCTTCACCGACCAGGCGAGCTGGCGCTGGGCCTTCATGGTCAACCTCCCCGTCGGCCTGGTCCTCATCGCGATCGTCGTGGCGCGGCTGCCGCACGTGGCCGGCCAGGGCCGCGGCACCCGCCCCGACTACCTCGGCATCGCCGTCTTCAGCGGGGCGATCGGCGCGCTGCTCGTCGGCCTGACCGAGAAGGGCCTGGACGGCCACACCTGGACCAGCGGGCCCGTGCTGTGGCCCATCGTGGCCGCGGCCGTGCTGCTGGCGCTGTTCGTCCTCGTCGAGCGCGGGGCGGCGGAGCCGATCATCCCCCTGGAGCTGTTCCGCAACCGGACCTACACGCTGGCCAACGCGGTCTCGTTCTGCACCGCGTTCTGCCTCTACGCCGGGGTGGTGTTCCTGCCCCGTTACTTCCAGGAGGCCGTCGGGCTCAGCGCCACGGACTCGGGTCTGCGCATCTACCCGCTCATGCTCGGGATGGTGGCCGGCAGCGGGATCGCCGGGGCCCTCATGTCCAGGACCCAGCGCTACAAGCCGTGGCTGATCGCCGGGGCGCTGCTCATGGCGGTCGGGGCGCTGCTCTGCGCCGGGATCACGGTCGGGACCTCGGGCCTCGCCCTCGCCGGGTGGATGGCGCTGCTCGGCCTCGGCATGGGGCCGATGCTGTCGGGTCTGACCGTGGCGGTCCAATACTCGGTCCCGCCGCGGTTCATCGGCACCGCCAGCGCGAACCTGACCTTCTTCCGGCAGATCGGCGGCTCGGTCGCCCTGGCCCTCGCCGGCACCTTCTACGCCTCCGTCGTCGCGGAGGAGGCGCCCGCCCACGGGCTGCCGGCCGCCCATGCCGCGGCCACCGCGAGCGTCATCCCCTGGCTCGCCGTCGGCGGGGCGCTCGTCGCCCTCCTGGCGCTGATCGCGCTGCCCGGAGGCCGGATCAAGGCACTCGCCGCAGGACCGGCGACACTGGACGGGTAACATCCGAGCGTCACAGTTCATCCTTCGAGTGGGGGAAGGTCATGGCCCAGACTCCCGTAAAGGTCACCGTCACCGGCGCCGCCGGTCAGATCGGCTACGCGCTGCTGTTCCGCATCGCGTCGGGCCAGTTGCTGGGCGCCGACGTCCCGGTCAAGCTGAGCCTGTTGGAGATCCCGCAGGCGGTCAAGGCCGCCGAGGGCACCGCGATGGAGCTCGACGACTGCGCGTTCCCGCTGCTGAGCGGTATCGAGGTCACCGACGACGCCGGCAAGGCGTTCGACGGTGCCAACGTCGCGCTGCTGGTGGGCGCCCGCCCGCGTACGGCCGGCATGGAGCGCGGCGACCTGCTCCAGGCCAACGGCGGCATCTTCGGCCCGCAGGGCAAGGCCATCAACGACAACGCGGCCGACGACATCCGCGTCCTGGTCGTGGGCAACCCGGCCAACACCAACGCGCTGATCGCCCAGCAGCACGCCCCGGACGTCCCGGCGGAGCGCTTCACCGCGATGACCCGCCTGGACCACAACCGCGCGCTCTCCCAGCTCGCCGCCAAGCTCCAGGTCCCGGTCACCGAGATCAAGAAGATGACCATCTGGGGCAACCACTCCGCCACGCAGTACCCCGACCTGTTCCACGCCGAGGTCGGCGGCAAGATCGCCGCCGAGCAGGTGGACGAGGCCTGGCTGCGCGACACCTTCATCCCGACCGTCGCCAAGCGCGGCGCCGCGATCATCGAGGCCCGGGGCGCGTCCTCGGCCGCCTCCGCCGCCAACGCCGCGATCGACCACGTCTTCGACTGGGTCAACGGCGCCGAGTGGACCTCCGCCGCGATCCCCTCCGACGGCTCGTACGGCGTGCCCGAGGGCCTCATCTCCTCCTTCCCCGTCGTCTCGCGCGGCGGCAAGTGGGAGATCATCCAGGGTCTGGAGATCGACGCCTTCTCCCGCGAGCGCATCGACGCCTCGGTGCGTGAGCTCGAAGAGGAGCGCGCCGCCGTCCGCGAGCTCGGCCTCATCTGAGCTCAGCCTCGTGTGAGCCCGGCCCCGGCTGAGCTCGATCCTGTCCGAGCCCGGCCCCGGCCGGGCTCACGACGGCTCCTCCGCGTCCAAGGGAAGGGGCCCCGGTCCGCCGGGGCCCCTTCCGCGTCTCCGGGGCCCGGTCCATGAGGCTCGGCGTCCCCGAGATCCCGCGGTCCCCGCGGCCTGGAGTCCCGCCGTCCCGTCTCCCGTGGGTCGGCGTCCCGGTGGCCGGGGCGCCCGCCGTGGTGGGGCGCACGGCGATTGGCGGCGTGTCGAACATGCCGTCCGGCGGCCCCCCGGCGTTAAATGATCATTGAGGGTCGGGGGATCGGTGTTCATGGCGCATGGTGCGGCGCGGGTCGTCGTTGGAATAGTCAGTCTTGCTCTCGTCGGAGTGCCCGGAGCGGTGCTGGCGGAGCCGGGGAGAAACAATCCGGGCGGAGCCGATCTGTCCGTACGGCTGGAGAACTCGCCGAGGGTCGCGCAGCCGGGGCAGCCGCTTCTCTACCGGGCGGAGGTGCGCAACATCGGGCCCGAGGACGCGGTGCTGCCCCTGCTCACCGTCCGGGTGCCCGAGGGGGTGGAGATCCTCCGCGTCGACGTCGCCGAGTGCCGTCCGGGCACGACGGCCAACGAGGTGGTCTGCGCCTCCCCGCAGGACGTCATGGCCGGCGGCAGTGGCGGGGTGACGATCAGCGGTCTGGTCCGCCCGGGCGCGCGCGGCCCGCTGGAGGCGACCGCGACGCTCTCCTCGGAGATCGTGGACGGCAACGAGGAGAACAACTCCGCCCGGACGCTGACCCCGGTGGACGAGGGGGCCGATCTGGCGGTCCGGCTGTCGCGCAAGGCGCGGGCCGGCCGGCTGGTCATGATGGGCGCGGTCGTCCGCAACCGGGGGCCCCGGGTCGTCCGCGACGCCGCGCTCTTCTTCCACACCAGGAGCGCGCGTTTCCTGTCGGCGCGGGGCGCGCGGTGCCGGTCCTTCCCCGGGCTCGTCGGCTGCAGGCTGGGCGCGGTCGGCTCCGGCAAGCGGGTCAGTCTCCGGCTGGCCTTCCGCGCCCACCGGCGCGCGCTGCGGGCCAAGGCGACCGTCTACTCCACTCACGTGGGCGACCGCCGCCCGGCCAACAACATGGCCCGCATCAACCTGCGCTAGGCCCTGTCCCCGGCCCTCCCGCCTGTCGCGGCCCCAGGCTTCCCGCCTGCCGGGCCTAACCGGGCGGCGCCCGGCCGTTCACGGCCGGGTGCCCGCCGCGGCCGGTCAGCGGGGCAGCGCGGCCCAGGCGTCGGCGACGATGTCACGGACGGACGGGTGCTCCGGCTTCCACCCGAGCTCGCGCTGGATCCGCTCCGAGGAGGCCACCAGCACCGCGGGGTCCCCGGCCCGGCGCTCGCGCACGACCGCCGGGATCTCGTGCCCGGTGACCTCGCGGCAGACCGACAGGACCTCCTGCACCGAGAAGCCCGTGCCGCTGCCCAGGTTGTAGATCTTGTGCTCGCCCGCCGAGCAGGCCTCCAGCGCCAGCAGGTGGGCCCGGGCCAGGTCGCCCACGTGGATGTAGTCGCGGACGCATGTCCCGTCGGGAGTGGGGTAGTCCGTGCCGAACACGCTGACCGACTCGCGCAGGCCGAGTGCGACGGCGAGGACGTTAGGGATCAGGTGGGTCTCCACGGAGTGCCGTTCGCGGTAGACCCTGCCGTCGCCGCCGGTGTGGGCGCCGCCCACGTTGAAGTAGCGCAGGCTCACCGCGGCCAGGCCGTACAGCCCGGCGAAGGTGGTCAGCGCGGTGTCGACGGCGAGTTTGGACGCGCCGTAGGGGTTGGTCGGCCGGGTGGGGTCGGTCTCCGCGATCGGGGAGCGCTCCGGCTCGCCGTAGGTGGCGGCGGTGGAGGAGAACACGATCGTGCCGACCCCGGCGGTCCGCATGGCGTCGAGCAGGGCCAAGGTGCCGCCGAGGTTGTGCGCCCAGTAAAGGCCGGGCTTCTCCACCGACTCCCCGACCAGGGACTTCGCCGCGAAGTGGAGCACGCCGTCCATCCCGGGCAGCACGTCCGCGGCCTCGGTGATCGATCCCTCCACGAAGCGCGCGCCCGGCGGCACCGCGTCGGCGTGGCCGGTGGACAGATCGTCCAGCACGGTGACCTGATGGCCCGCCTCGACGAGTTGCGCCGAGACGACGCTGCCTATGTATCCGGCGCCTCCGGTGACCAGCAGCTTCACGGAGCCTCCTGTTTGATGGTGTCTGAATGTGTTTATTTTTGTAAGGCTACTGCCAGCATATGCTGGCTCATCAAATATCGGCCACAGTCGGAACGGGCGACGGCCATGACGGAGACAGTCTCGTGAACAGCGTCCTGGCGAACATCGCCTTGGTCATGCTTTTCGTATTGATCGGGGGGTTCTTCGCCGCCGCCGAAATGGCCATGGTCTCCCTCAGGGAGAGTCAGGTCCGCAGGATCGGCACCCGGGGCCGCAGGGGAGCGCGGGCGGCCCAGCTCGCCCGTGACCCCAACCGCTTCCTGTCGGCGGTGCAGATCGGCGTCACCGTGGCGACCATGCTGTCGGCGGCGTTCGGCGCCGACACCCTCGCCCAGGACCTGATCCCGGTCGTGGACGGATGGGGCGTGCCCGACGCCGTCGCGGCCCCCCTCTCCCTGGTGCTGGTGACGCTGGCCATCTCCTACCTCTCGCTGGTGCTGGGCGAGCTCGCGCCCAAGCGGATCGCCCGGCAGCGCGCGGAGGGGATCTCGCTGCTGGTCGCGCCGTTCCTGGACCGGATGGCCGCGCTGTCGCGGCCGGTCATCTGGGCCCTGTCCAAGTCCACCGACGGCGTGGTCAGGCTGCTCGGCGGCAACCCCGAGGCCGACCGGGAGGAGATCTCCACCGAGGAGCTGCGCGACATGGTGGTCGGCCACCACGAGCTCGCCGCCGACGAGCGGAACCTGATCGCGGAGGTCTTCGCCGCGGGCAAGCGGCAGCTCCGCGAGGTGATGCTGCCGCGCACCGAGGTGGAGTTCATGGCGGCCGACACCCCGCTGGCCGAGGCCGCCGTCCTGGCCGCCGCCATGCCGCACTCCCGCTTCCCGATCTACCGCGACTCCTACGACGACATCGTGGGCTTCATCCACATCAGGGACCTGCTCGACCCGGTGCTGACCGGGTCCATCGAGCCGATCAGCGAGCTGGTGCCGATCCGCCCGGTCAAGCTGGTCCCCACCAGCAAACGGGTGCTGCCCACGCTGTCGGAGATGCGCGGCGAGGGGCACCACCTGGCGATCGTGGTCGACGAGTACGGCGGCACCGCCGGCATCGTCACCCTTGAGGACCTGGTCGAGGAGCTCATCGGTGACATCCGCGACGAGCACGACGTCGAGGACGAGCAGGTCGTGCTGCCCGCGGGAGAGGTGGAGCTCGACGGGCTGGCCAACCTCGACGAGGTCGCGACCGAGACCGGGATCCGGCTGGCCGACGGCCCCTACGAGACCCTGGGCGGGTTCGTCATGGCGGCCCTGGGGCACCTGCCGACGTTGGGGGAGCGGGTGGAGATCCCGGGCTTCGAGATGTCGGTCACGGACATGGACGGCCGCCGGGTCTCCCGGGTCCGCATCAAGCGCCGCACCCCTCCGCCGGAGGCGCCCGCCGCCCCCGGCACGGACGCGCCCGCCCCTCCCGGTCCGGGGCCGTCGGCCGCTCCCGGTCCGGGGCCGTCCACCGCTCCTTGAGACGGGGCCGTCGGCCGTTCCCTGGTTCCGGGCCGTCCACCGCTCCTTGAGACGGGGCCGTCGGCCGTTCCCTGGTTCCGGGCCGTCGGCCGCCCCTGATCCGGGGCCGTCGGCCGCTCCTTGAGACGGGGCCGTCCACCGCTCCTGATCCGGGGCCGTCGGCCGCCTCCGCACCGAGACGCCGGCTGCTTTCGAGTCGGAGTCACCGATCACTCCCGACACCTGACACAATTACGTGCTATGGCCAGTCCCCGTGTCCTCTCCGGAATCCAGCCCACTGCCGACTCCTTCCACCTGGGCAACTACCTCGGTGCCGTGCGGCAGTACGTAGCGATGCAGGACGGCTATGACGCGTTCTACTGCGTCGTCGACCTGCACGCGATCACGGTGGACTACCAGCCCGAGACGCTGCGCAGGCGTTCCAGGGTCGCCGCCGCCCAGCTGTTCGCCGCCGGCCTGGACCCGGAGCGCTCCACGGTCTTCGTGCAGAGCCACGTCCGCGAGCACAGCGAGCTGGCCTGGGTGCTGATCTGCCTCACCGGCATGGGCGAGGCCGGCCGGATGACCCAGTTCAAGGACAAGTCGGCGAAGACCGGTGAGAGCTCGGCCAGCGTCGGCCTGTTCACCTACCCGATCCTGCAGGCCGCCGACATCCTGCTCTACCAGGCCGACCAGGTCCCGGTCGGGGCCGACCAGAAGCAGCACCTGGAGCTCACCCGCGACCTCGCGCAGCGCTTCAACCACCGCTTCGGCGAGACCTTCACGCTGCCCAAGCCGCACATCGTCGAGGGCGTCGAGAAGATCACCGACCTGCAGGACCCCACGGCCAAGATGTCCAAGTCGTCGTCCTCGCCCGGCGGCATCCTGGACCTGCTGGAGCAGCCGGGGCCGCTCCGCAAGAAGATCATGCGCGCGGTCACCGACACGGGCTCCGAGGTCCTCGCCGACGACGAGAACAAGCCCGGCATCACCAACCTCCTGCGCATCCAGTCCGCGCTGACCGGCACGCCGATCCCCGAGCTGGAGGCCCGCTACGCCGGGCAGGGCTACGGCACCTTCAAGAAGGACGTGGCCGAGGCCGTCGTGGAGACCTTCACGCCGATCCGGGAGCGGACCGAGAAGCTGCTGGCCGACGAGGCCGAGCTCGACAAGATGCTCGCCGCCGGCGCCGCGCGGGCCCGCGCCGTGGCCGCCGAGACCATGACCAGGGTCCGCGACCGGGCGGGATTCCTGCCCACCCGCTGACCCGCTGACAGCTCGCTCCCCCGACACCCGCCACCCGACACCCGACGGCCCGCCGGGCGACCGCCCGCGGTAGGCGCACGGTAGGGCGGTAATTGGGTAGGTGACGCGGGTGACGAGCGTGCAGGAACGGATCGAAGTGTTCCGTGAGTGGGGCCGGTCGAGGATCGGCTCCACCCGGATCCGGTGGCCCTGGTTCGATCATCTGATCAGGACCGTGCAGCGATACCAGATCCAGTCCGGTGACCGGCTGGCCGGGGCGGTGACCTACTACGCGTTCCTGTCGTTCTTCCCGATCATCGCGCTGGCCTTCGCGGTCTTCGGCTACTTCCTGTCCGTCCGGCCGGACGCCATCAGGACCCTCCAGCGGGCCATCGACCAATATCTCCCCGGCCTCGCCGACCAGCTCCCGATCCAGCAGATCGCCGACTCGCGGGCCAGCGCCGGGATCATCGGTCTGCTCGGCCTGCTCTACGCCGGGCTCGGTGCCGTCGACGCCCTGCGCGACGCGCTCCGCGAGGTCTCCATGACCGCCGAGGCGCCGCTCAACTTCTTCCTGGCCAAGCTCCGCGACCTGGCGGCCCTGGTCCTGGTCGGCGTCACGATGATCGCCTCGGTGCTGGTCGGCGGCTTCGCCACCCAGGCCAGCGGGACCGTGGCCGGATGGCTGGGCCTGTCGCGGTCGGCGATCGGCAGCAATTCGATCTGGCTCGTCGGCCTGGTGGTCAGCGTCCTGGCGGACACCGTGCTGTTCGTGATCATCCTGCGCTGGATGGGCCGGTCGAGGCAGCCGCTCCAGGTCGTGCTGCGCGGCGCGCTGCTGGGCGCGCTCGGCTTCGGCGTCCTCAAGCAGCTCGCCGCGCTGATCCTCGCCAGGACGTTGAACAACCCCATCTACGGGGTGTTCGCGGTGATGGTCGGGCTGTTGCTCTGGATCAACCTGTCGGCCCGGGTGATCCTCTACGCGGCAGCCTGGACGGAGACCTCCTCACTCGGCCCGCCCCCCGAGCCCACCCCGATCCCCGCCGCCGGCGTCCCTCTCTAGCCGCTCCAGCGGACTCGGCTGGAAATTATGCCTGTAAAGCCTGTCTGTGCCCATAAGGGGCATTTGGCGGCCCGGTAGGCCCGACCGTGGCCCTCGCCCGGCCAAGCCCTTGACCCGGCCGGACCCTTAACGCGGCCGGCCCCCTTCACCCGGCCGGACCTCTCATCCGGCCGGACCCTTAATCCGGCCGGACCTCTCATCCGGACGCGCCGCTTGGGCGTGCCGTTTGGACGTGCCGGGCCCGCGTCAGCGGGACCGCCTGCGCATGCCGTACACCAGCCAGATCCCGCCGCCGAGCAGGCCCGCGCCGAGCACGTAGAGGCCCACCGGGACGGCCGCGGGGGAGCCGTCCCCGGAGGCGGGGGCGGCTCCTGTGCTGCCGGGCCGGGGCGCCGGTGACGGCGGCGTCGCGGGCGGGGTGGTCGGGCCGGTCGGCATGGGGGCGGCCGCGGGGAGCGGGTCCACCAGCCGGCCGACCGGGGTGATCTTGCCGCGGGTGGCGAAGCCCCAGTCGAGCAGGTCGGCGACATCGTCCCAGAAGTAACCGTCGTGCCGCATGATCGACACGATGACGGTGTGCCCGTTCCGTTTGGCCGCGCCGACGAAGCTGCCCATGGCCTTGGACGTCCAGCCGTTCTTGACGCCGATCATGCCCTTGTAGCGCCATAGCAGCTTGTTGTGGTTGCCGATCTCGTAGTAGCCCTTGGGCGCGGGAAACTTGTCGGTCTTCGTGCTGATGTACCGCCGGAAATCGGCGTTGGCCAGTCCGGCCCGCGCGATCAGCGCCAGGTCGTAGGCCGAGCTGCTCTGGCCGGGCTTGTCCAGCCCGCTCGGCGTCTTGGCCACCGTGTCGAGGGCCTGCAGCCGCTTGGCCTCGGCGTTCATGTCCTTCAGCGTCTCGGCCAGGCCGCCGTTGGCCTCGGCCAGCGCCATCGCGCAGTCGTTGCCCGAGACCAGCATCAACGCCTTGAAGAGGTCTTCGACGGTGTAGATCGGTTTGGAGACCAGGCCGACGGCGCTGCCCTCCTCGTTCACGGCGCGGCTGCTCGGCTTGACCTTCCGGCTCTTGTCGAGCTTCGGGATGAGGGTGAGCGCGGTCAGGGCCTTGAGTGTGCTCGCCGGCAGGTATCGTCCGTGCGGGTCCTTGGCGGCGAGGACCTCCCCGGTGTCGGCGTCGGCGATCACGTAGGACTTCGCGGCCGTCTTCGGCGGCGCCTTCACCCCTGTGGGGGCGATGATGCCCCGCTCGCCGAGCTCGTTCCCGCCGACGGGCGCTTTCTCGGCATATGCGGGAACGCCCAGGAAGGCGGTCGCCGCGAGCAGCACCCCGACGGGCGCGACGTGTTTCATCCCCATAGTGATCTCAGGGTAGCTTCGTGCCGATTCACATGCCGTGCCCCACACGCTGACCAGGGGACACATCAGGTAACGGAATACTGATGTCATGCAAATGTCGCGAAAGATCGCCGTATTCCTGCTCGCCGTCGCCGCTTTCATGGTCTTCGAGTGGATCAATCTCGGCTTCAACCTCGCGGACGGACACCCGACGGCGTTCTATGTGGTCCACGGCATCCTGATCGCCGTGAACATCGTCCTGGCCATCGTGCTCGGCGTGATCGGCCTACGCGGACTGGCGAAGCGTCCGCAGGGTCCTCCGGTGTAGCTCGGCGGCCTCCTCGGCCGAGTCGCCGATGCTGGTGAAACCGAGTTTGCCGAACTCCGGGACCGCGCCGAGCAGGTGCAGCACGTTGCCCGTGCGGGTCTCGCGGTCGAAGCCGAGGCCCTTGTCGTGGACCAGCTTGACGACCTCTCCGGGGGTGCGGCCCCGCAGGCAGGGGGCGGTGCAGTTGTCGGTGGCCACGTAGCACTTGGGCTGGTCGCCGTGCATGAGCATGCCGGTGCCGGGATCGTAGGCGGCGCCAGTGGTGAGCAGCGCGGCGCCGAACGGGTGCGTGGTGCCGCCGATGCGCAGGTTGACCTCGCACAGCAGGGCCCGGTAGCCGGCGTCGGTCTTGACGGCGAAGAAGTCCATGCCGAACAGGCCGACCACGCCCCGTCCGGCGAGGACGCGGGCGATCCGCTCGGCGCACTCGCCCACCTGGGCGCGGTAGTCCGGATGGGCGGGGAAGGCGCAGCCCTGGTAGACGTCGCCGTTCGGGCCGCCGAGGAGCTGCTCGTGCGTGGCGACCACGTCGTAGGCGCCGCCGGGGGTGATCCTGGCCAGGGCGCTGGGGGAGCGCAGCGGCCGGCCCTCGACGAACTCCTCGATCACCGCGCCCCGTTCGGCGATCTTCTCGGCGAACGTCGTCCAGGTCTCGCCCGCCGCCGAGAAGCTCGTGTGACAGGCGGTGAGCGGCCGCTCGTCCTTGATCACGATGGCGTTGCCCAGCCCGGAGTAGCTGTTGTTGAGCTTGACCATCAACTTCGTCGTGGGGCTCAGCGCGCGGGCGGCGTGCTCCACCTCGGTCAGCGACCGCAGGTCGGCGAAGCCCCGCGCCATCGGCACCCCCGCCTCCTCGCCGATCATGCGCCCGCCGCTCTTGGATCCCAGGTGGGCCAGCGAGGTGGCCGGGCCGTAGATCGGCAGGCCGAGGACCTCGGCGAGCCGTTCCTCGTGCTCGCTGACCACGAACGGCACCATCCAGGCGTCCGCCGTGCCGCCGAGCGCCGCCCGGATCCGCCCGACGACGTCCGGGCGGCGCAGCACCGACACGGTGAGCGGCTGCGTGCGAGGATCATCCAAACTGATCATTTGCAGGCGGGTGCGGGCCTCGTCGGGGTCGTCGAGGAAGCTCAGGTAGTAGTCCACGATCGCGGTGTCCACCGGTGTCGAGGACAGGTAGACGACTCCGACGCCCGGCTGCCTGAGGGTGAGCAGGAGGAACAGCAGCCGCTCCTCGTAGCAGAGGGCGCCGGTGATCCTGCGCAGCTCGTCCTGGGGGAGCGAGAGTGACGGGATGACCACCAGGGTCCCCTCGTTCGGTTCGAAGATGCTTAACCCGGCGTGCTTCTTTCCGAATGGGATTTTAGTGATCATATGCGGAGTGAAGCACGCATTCTTCCGGTTTGCATCACTCCCTCGGGTTCGATGACTGGCACCTGAGGTGACGTAAATTGCCAGGTCGTCAATGTTTCAACGGAGCCACGGACGGTCACCTCCCGGGCCGCACCACCCGGTACGGCTACCGCCCCTAGCCAATCCGGGTCATCGGCTCTGGTCCGGGTGGGTCACGAGGCACAGAAGTAATGGATGGGACGGCAAAACATTTGGTCTAGATGTCGGCGGGCGGCCACGGAGGAGAGATAAAGTCGATGTCATCGTCAGCGCGCCGGTGGTCTCACCCTGGTCCGCCGCTCCCGTGCCGGCGATCCGTCAGTCGCGCCGGCACGGCCCACGGCACCCACTCCGGCCCACCGGTGCGACGATCAATTTTCGGGCTGTCTCATGGATCGCGTGATTCTGGGCAGTGGCACGGTGCGTCGAGATCAGGCTGCTGGCGCGGATGGGATGGTGACCAATGCGGGGGCGTAATTTTCGGGGAGAACTCGACACGTTCCTCGCCGGGCATGAGCAGGACCTGATCGGCTTCCGCCGCGACCTGCACATGCATCCCGAGCTCGCGTTCGCCGAATACCGCACGACGCAGCGCGTCGCCGACCGCCTGACCGCGGCCGGTCTCATGCCCTCGGTCCTGCCGCGCGGCACCGGTCTGATCTGCGAGGTCGGCAGCGGCGACGGGCCGACCGTGGCGCTGCGGGCCGACATCGACGCGCTGCCCGTGCCGGACGAGAAGGACGTGCCCTACAGCTCCACCGTCCCCGGCGTGTGCCACGCCTGCGGCCACGACGTGCACACCACGATCCTGCTCGGCACCGCGCTCTTCCTCGCCCAGCAGGCGGAGGCCGGGCTGCTGCCCGGCCGGGTCCGGCTGATCTTCCAGCCCGCCGAGGAGCTTCCTGGCGGGGCGCTGGAGGTCATGGCCTCGGGCGGGATCAGCGGTGTCGACCGGATCTTCGGCCTGCACTGCGACCCCCGGGTGGAGGTCGGCAAGGTCGGCCTCAAGTCCGGACCGATCACCTCCGCCTGCGACAAGGTCACGATCCGGGTGAGCGGCCCCGGCGGGCACACCGCCCGGCCGCACCTCACCGCCGACCTGGTCTTCGCCCTCGCCAAGATCCTCACGGAGCTGCCCACCGGGCTGTCGCGCCGGGTCGACCCGCGTTCGTCGCTGAGCCTCGTCTGGGGCCGGGTCGAGGCGGGCTCGGTGGCCAACGCGATCCCGGACGACGGAGTCGCCGAGGGCACCGTGCGCTGCCTGGACGAGGACGCCTGGCACGCGGCCCCAGAGCTGATCAAGGGGCTGCTCGACTCGGTCGCAGGCGCCTACGGGGTCGAGGCCCGGATGGACTACGCCCGCGGCGTGCCGCCCGTCGTCAACGACAAGGTCAGCGTGCAGATGCTGACCGAGGCCGCGATGGGCGTGCTCGGGGAGGGCTCCGCGGTGCCGACGCAGCAGAGCCTGGGTGGCGAGGACTTCGGCTGGTATCTCGAGTCCGTCCCGGGGGCATACGCCCGGCTGGGCACCCGCAAGCCGGGCTCGGACCAGCTGGCCGACATCCACCAGGGCACCTTCGACGTGGACGAGACGTGCATCGGCACCGGCGTGCGGTTCCTGGCGGCGACCGCGCTGACCGCGCTCTGGGAGGGGCGGCGCCCCACCTCGGCCGAACCGGTCGCGGGCATCGCGATGTCCTGAAGGACCGGGGTCCGCGATGTCCTGAGGGACCGGGTCCGGACGGCTCCCCCCGGAGGGCGGGGAGCCGGACGGCACGGCGGTCGGGGGACCAGCCGTCAAGAATCGGAGTCCGGTGAATGTCGTCACCGGTAATCGTGGACGCCGTCCGCTGCTCTGCCCGGCCGCTCCATTTCACTCGACATCGACTTCACTCGGCGTCGACGGCCGGATTTGATCCGGGCTGACGGATGTCGCCGGCGCGGGATGTGTCACGTTGTTTTCCGCGTTTTCCGGGCGCTGCCGGACGGGCTCGCCGCACGGAATTCGCCGGCGCCTTCACAGAAGCCCTGATGCTTGCGTTGTGGTGGCCGGGTCGGTGCGGGGCGGAGGCAACCGGGACCTGCTCCGCTGACGGCCGGGCGGGCGCCACGGCCACCGGCTGTCAGCTCACGTGGCACGGTTCCCCCTGATCACGTGGCACGGTTCCCCCTGATGGAGACGGGTTCTGAGCTGATCTTCCGAGGTGTGCCGCATCGCGCCGTGATCGCCTCGGCGCTCCGGTCCGGGGCGGGCCGAGCTCCGGCCCAACGGCGACCGGACGGAAGTCTCGCTCCTTCCCCGGCCGCGGACGCGAATGTTCCGGCCATGGACGTCAATGCGTGTTCCCGGCCATGGACGTCAATGCGCGCCATGGCGTGGACGGCGGTCAATTCGGCGGGTGCCGGGTGTTTCCTCCAGGCGTCACGGCTGACGGGAGGCGTCAGATGTTCTCCGCGGTCTGATCGGACGCTCACAGCGGTCGCGGTGGCTTTTCTCCCTCGGTTCTGCTTTTCTTTACCGGGTCCGCTTTCTCGACCGGGTCCGCTTTCTCGACCGGATCCGCCTCCCTGCCGCGCTGAGCTCTCCGGTCGCGGCCGCCGCTCTCCGGTCACGGCCACCGGCGGGCCGGCGCGATGGTCGACGCGCCGGCGGCCCCGCTCCAGGCCGGAGGGCCGCGTCTCGTCGACCTGTCGCCACGGGCGGGGCCGCTGAGAAGATCGTTCGTGATCGGCCGCCATATCGTGACGCCGGACGGTGCTACCGGCGGGTAGGATCGGCCGCCTTCCTGTGTCACAAGGCGGCGTGAGCTGCATAACGGACCTATTTCGGACCCGTGCGCTGGTTTGGTCAACCCTGGTCGACCAACTATCTTCCGTGCAGGGTTGCCGTGCGTCTCTTCGCGCGTGCACTGAGACGCGAAGGGAGTCCATCTTGCTTCAGAACCGATTCGGCAAGCTGGCAGCTACCGTACTGACGGGCAGCATGCTCATGGGGGCTGCCGCGTGTGGTGGAGGCGACGACTCGACCACGTCGGCCAAGCCGAGCGACGGGGGCGCCAGCTCGGCTCCGGCCGCGACGGGCGCGAAGGTCGGTCTCGCCTATGACATCGGCGGCCGTGGCGACCAGTCGTTCAACGACGCCGCCGCCGCCGGTCTGGACAAGGCCAAGACCGAGCTCGGCCTGGCCGAGGCCAAGGAGATCGAGGCCAGCAACGGCGAGACCGAGGCGGCCAAGGAGGAGCGGCTGCGCCTGCTCGCCTCCGGCGGCTTCAACCCGATCGTCGCGATCGGCTTCGCCTACTCCGGCCCGGTGAAGAAGGTCGCCGCCGAGTTCCCGGACGTCAAGTTCGCGATCGTCGACGACGCCGCCGCGACGGGTCCCAACATCTCCAACCTCCTGTTCGCCGAGCACGAGGGCTCCTTCATCATCGGCGCCGCCGCGGCGCTGAAGTCGAAGAAGAACCACGTGGGCTTCGTCGGCGGCGTCCAGGTGCCGCTGATCCAGAAGTTCGAGGCCGGCTTCGCCGCCGGTGCCAAGGCGGTCAAGTCCGACGTCAAGGTCGACGTCAAATACCTGACCCAGCCGCCGGACTTCGCCGGTTTCAACGACCCGGCCAAGGGCAAGACGGCGGCCGAGGGCATGTTCGACGCGGGCGCCGACGTGGTCTACCACGCCGCGGGCGGTTCCGGCAGCGGCGTGTTCGAGGCGGCCAAGGCCGCCAAGGGCCTGGCCATCGGCGTCGACTCCGACCAGGCCAAGACCGCGGCCGCCGAGCTGCAGGGCGTCATCATGACCTCCATGATCAAGAAGGTCGACGTCGCCGTCTTCGACTTCCTGAAGAGCTTCAGCGGCGGCACGGTGAAGAGCGGCACCACGATCTACGACCTCAAGGCCGGCGGCGTCGACTACTCCACCACCGGTGGCCAGGTCGACGACATCAAGACCAAGCTCGACGAGTACAAGCAGAAGATCATTTCCGGCGAGATCACCGTGCCGGAGAAGACCTCCTGACCTGGTAGTAATGAAGGGCCCGGCGGACGATTCCCCGGGCCCTTCGGTCAGTCTCAACCATCCCGTTCCGCAAACAGGGCCACCCGTGCGGAGGAGGCCGTCATCAGCACCCCGACCCCGGCCGTCGAACTCGCGGGGATCACAAAACGATTCCCCGGCGTCGTGGCCAACCGCGACATCTCCCTATCTGTGCAGCAGGGCCACGTGCATGCCGTCGTCGGAGAGAACGGCGCGGGCAAGTCCACCCTCATGAAGATCTTGTACGGCATGCAGCGCCCCGACGAGGGCGAGATCCGCGTCAACGGGGCGGTCACGAGCTTCCGTTCCCCGGCCGACGCGATCGCGGTGGGCGTCGGTATGGTCCACCAGCACTTCATGCTGGCCGACAACCTGACCGTGCTGGAGAACGTGATCCTCGGCAACGAGCCCCGCACCGGTGGGGTCGCGATCGACTTCGGCGCCGCCCGCAAGAAGATCAGAAAGATCTCCGACTCCTACGGCCTCGGCATCGACCCCGACGTCATGGTGGAGGACCTGGGCGTCGGCGCCCGGCAGCGGGTGGAGATCCTCAAGGTCCTCTACCGGGGCGCCCGGATCCTCATCCTGGACGAGCCGACCGCCGTGCTCGTGCCGCAGGAGGTGGACGAGCTCTTCGACAACCTGCGCGAGCTGGTCCGCGAGGGCCTCACGATCATCTTCATCTCGCACAAGCTGGACGAGGTGCTCTCGGTCGCCGACGCC
The DNA here is from genome assembly GCF_053588315.1 of Streptosporangium sp. NPDC003464. NCBI lineage: Bacteria > Bacillati > Actinomycetota > Actinomycetes > Streptosporangiales > Streptosporangiaceae > Streptosporangium > Streptosporangium sp. NPDC003464. The sequence goes on from NZ_JBSFPS010000146.1 coordinate 21,352, forward strand.
ATCACCGTCATCCGGCGCGGCACCACCGTCGCCAGCGTGTCGCCCAAGAGCGTGACCGCCAGGCAGCTGGCCGAGCTCATGGTCGGCAGCGAGCTGCCCAGCCCGGAGACCCGCGACTCCACCGTCACCGACGTGGTCGCGCTCTCGGTACGCAACCTGAGCGTCCACTCGGCCGAGGAGCGCTGTCTCATCGACGGGGTCAGCTTCGACATCCGTAAGGGCGAGGTGCTCGGCATCGCCGGCGTCGAGGGCAACGGCCAGGCCGAGCTCGTCGAGGCCATCATGGGCATGCGCGCCGCGGAGGGGGAGATCCGCCTCAGCGAGGAGGACATCTCCGCCTGGCCGACGCTGCGCCGCCGCGAGGCCGGTATCGGTTACATCCCCGAGGACCGGCACCGGCACGGCCTGCTTCTGGAGGCCCCGCTCTGGGAGAACCGGATCCTCGGCCACCAGACACGGCGCCCCAACGTCCGGGGCCCCTGGATCGACCGCGGCGGTGCCCGCAAGGACACCCAGCGCATCGTCGAGGAGTACGACGTCCGCACCCCGGGCATCGACGTGGACGCCGCCGCCCTGTCCGGCGGCAACCAGCAGAAGCTGATCGTCGGCCGGGAGATGAGCGGCGACCCGGTGTTCCTGATCGCCTCCCACCCGACGCGCGGTGTGGACGTCGGCGCCCAGGCCGCGATCTGGGACCACCTGCGGGCCGCGCGCGCCGCCGGCCTGGCCGTGCTGCTGATCTCGGCGGACCTGGACGAGCTCATCGGCCTGTCGGACACGCTGAAGGTGATCCTGCGCGGCCGCATCGTCGCGGACGTGGATCCGCGGACGGTGACGCCCGAGCAGCTCGGGTCGGCCATGACCGGTGCTGGAGAGGCGGCATGAACATCCACGCAGCGCACCGAACGGGTGCGCTCCCCGAGGTGCGGCGCCCCCGCACGGCAGCCGGGGTGGTCGCATGAGCCCCGCGGAGTCGAGCTTCGCCGACCGGCTGCTCGGCCGGGTCCGGCTCGGTGGCCTGCTCTCGCTGGCCGCGCCGATCCTCGCCATCGTGTTCGCCGGCCTGATCACCTCGATCGTCCTGCTGGTCACCGGTGACCCGCCCCTGGAGACGCTGGGCGTCATGGTCGACTACGGCGTGCAGCCGCGCTCGATCGTGCTGACCCTGAACTCCGCGACGACCTATTACCTGTCGGCCCTGGCGGTGGCGATCGGGTTCCGGATGAACCTGTTCAACATCGGCGTCGACGGCCAGTACCGCCTGGCGGCGCTGGTCGCGGCGGCCGTGGGCGGCGCGGTGGCGCTGCCCGCCCCGCTGCACGTCGCCCTCATCATCTTCGTCGCCATGGTGGTCGGCGCGGGTTGGGCGTCGATCGCCGGCCTGCTGCGGGTCAGGCGGGGCGTCAGCGAGGTCATCTCCACGATCATGCTGAACGCCATCGCCACCGCGCTCGGCGCCTGGCTGCTCAACAAGGACCGTCTCGCGGTCGAGGTGTCGGGCAGCAACAACATCGGTACCAAGCCGATCGACCCGTCCGGTCAGGTGTCGGGCATGGCGATCATCCCCGGCACCGAGGCCAAGGTGTTCGGCCTGATCATCCTGGCGATCGCCATGGGAATCCTCTACCACGTGCTGCTCAACCGCACCCGCTTCGGCTTCGACCTGCGCGCCACCGGCCGTTCGGAGTCGGCCGCGGTGGCCAGCGGCGTCAACGTCAAGAAGATGATCCTGCTGGCGATGATCCTGTCCGGTGCGGTGGCCGGCCTGGTCGGCATGCCCCAGCTACTCGGCGCGTCCTACAGCTACAGCCTGGACTTCCCCACGGGGCTCGGCTTCACCGGCATCGCGATCGCGCTGCTCGGCCGGAACAACCCCGTCGGCATCGCCTTCGGCGCGCTGCTGTGGGCCTTCCTCGACACCTCGTCGAGCATCCTGCAACTGCACGAGATCTCCCCGGAGATCGTCACCATCATGCAGGGCACGATCGTGCTCTCGGTCATCATCGCCTACGAGCTGGTCCACCGTTACCAGATCACCGCCGGCCAGCGCCGGGTGAGCAAGGAACTGGCGAGTGGCACCCCGGCCCAGGCTGAAGGAGCGTCGGCATGAGCGGAGGCGCCGTGACCCTGGCGGAGGCTCCGCTGGAGGAGCCGACGAAGCCCGTCAAGTTCAGACTCACCTGGCAGGTTCTCCTGCTCGCCTTCGGCGGGCTGGTCGTCCTGCTGTCGTTCACCCGCGCCGTCACCGGCGCCGTCGACCTCACCTCGGCGGGGGCGATCAACGCGGCCGTCGCGCTGGCCGTGCCGATCGGCCTGGCCGGCCTCGGCGGCCTGTGGTCCGAGCGGGCCGGCGTGGTCAACATCGGCCTCGAAGGCATGATGATCCTGGGCACCTGGGCCGGCGCCTGGGGGGCGATCCACTTCGCCAACCCCTGGGCGGGCGTCGTCGCCGGCGCGATCGGCGGAGCCATCGGCGGCCTGCTGCACGCGATCGCCACCGTGACGTTCGGGGTCGACCACATCATCTCCGGCGTCGCGATCAACATCCTGGGCCTGGGCGTCACCCAGTTCCTGTCCAAGGTGACGTTCGCCGAGATGCCGGGCGGCGGCGACTCCCAGTCGCCCCCCGTGCCCAAGCCGGGCACCGTGAGCCTGCCATGGGTCGGCGACCCGCTGGCCACGCTGGAGACCAAGCAGTGGTTCCTGCTGTCCGACGTCGCGGGCATCCTGCGGGGCCTGACCACCAACGTCTCGCTGTTCACCCTCCTGTCGATCCTGCTGGTCCCGCTGACGTTCTACGTGCTGTGGCGCACGGCGTTCGGCCTGCGGCTGCGCTCCTGCGGCGAGCGGCCGGTGGCGGCGGAGTCGCTGGGCGTCAACGTCTACCTCTACAAGTACGTCGCGGTGGTCGTCTCCGGCGCCCTGGCGGGTCTCGGCGGCGCGTTCCTGTCGTTGGTGGCCGCCAGCGCCTACCGCGAGGGGCAGACCGGCGGCCGCGGCTTCATCGGCCTCGCCGCCATGATCTTCGGTAACTGGCGTCCGGGCGGCCTGGCGGCCGGCGCGACGCTGTTCGGCTACACCGACGCGCTCCAGCTGCGCCGCGGCGGCGAGTCGGTGCACGCGCTGCTGCTGCTGGTGGCCATCCTGATCGCCGGCGTGGCGGTCTACCAGCTCGTCCGGCAGAACCGCGCCAGGGCGGCCCTGATCACCGGGGTCGCGGCGATCGCGGTGTTCGTCGTGTTCGCCCTGACCGACACCATCCCGCCCCAGTTCACCTCGGTCGCCCCGCACATCACCACGCTGCTGGTGCTGTCGCTGGCCGCCCAGCGGCTGCGGCCGCCCGCCGCGGACGGCGTGCCGTACCGCAGGGGGCAGGCGAAGTGACCACATCGGGCAAGACGAAGGGCGCGTCGTCCGCGGCGCGCCCGTGAGCGGAACGAGCAGATGAACATCGACTGGGCCGCCCTGAGGGCGGAGGCCGTGCAGGCCATGGCGAACGCCTACGCCCCCTACTCCAAGTTCCCGGTGGGCGCCGCCGCGCTGGTGGACGACGGGCGGATCGTGTCCGGCTGCAACGTGGAGAACGCCTCCTACGGCGTC
>NZ_JBSFPS010000147.1:0-24810 GCF_053588315.1 Streptosporangium sp. NPDC003464
CGGGTCCCGGGGCGCGGGCCGTGCTCGCCGGGCTCAGACCCGGCGCTTCTTGCGAGCGGCGCGGACGATCGCGGCGGTGCCGAGGACCGCGACGGTCGCGCCGGCGGCGGTGAGCGTCGCCTCCTTGCCGGACAGGCGGCGCCCGACGACCGTGTGCCGGCCCTCGCGCAGTTCCAGGAGCTGCGCGAAGGCGGCCTCGTTGCTCCACAGCGGTTTCCAGCCGGCCGTCCGCAGCGCGGCGCAGTCGACCACCCACGGGTAGACGACGTAGTGCAGGTCGGTGGCCGGGGCCGGGGTGACGCCCAGCCGGTGCAGGCGCTGGGCGGTGCCGAAGGTCAGCCCGGCGGGCAGCTCGAAGCGGCGCAGGCCGGAGAGCTCCTCCACCTGGTCCTGCTCCAGCCAGCCGTCGCTGCCCACGGCCACCACCCCGGAGACCGCGCCGAGCGCGGCCATCTCCAGCGCCGCGACCAGGTCGTCGATGTGGCAGAACTGCCAGCGGGGGCTGCACCCCTTGACGCTGAGCAGCCTGGGCGACTCGAAGTGACGGGTGACCACGCTGTCGACGCCCGGGCCGACCACGGCGGCAGGCCGCAGGACGGTCACCTCAAGGCCGGGATGGCTGCGCAGCGAGCGCCGGACCAGTGCCTCGATCTCCAGATGGTCGCCGACCATGCCGGTGTCGGGTTCGGCGGCCACCGGGGAGTCCTCGGGCAGCGGGACGGGGTTGTCCGGCGCCGCGCCGTACACCATGGCGCTGGTGACCAGCACGACACGGCGCACCCGGGCGGCGGCGCTGGCGGTGAGCACCGTCTGGGCCGCGCGCAGGTTGTAGGCGCGTCGCTCTCCGGAGTCGGCGTCGAGCGCGTAGTCACCACCCAGGTGGACGAGCACGTCTATGTCAGAGATCCGGTTCGCCAAGAGCGGATCTCGGACGTCGAGCACCCGCCAGGTGACGTCGGGCACGTCGCCGCGCTGCTCGTCGATGGCCACGACTCGGCGGAAATCCGCAGACGAGGCGACCTTCGCGAGGAATGCGCGGCCGATTCCCGAGGCCGCGCCGGTGACGGCGACGACCGGGGGCCGGAGGCGTTTCGAGGTAGGCACCATGTCCTCACTTTGCACTGACCCGCCATGCGACGGATAACGTGGCGGATGTGGACTCCTCCATCCTGCACGAGGTAGAGCTGTGACTGACTTGCCAGGTCGGGAAAACGACCCCAACGAGAATCCGTTCGCCATGTTCGGCGACCCGGAGCAGATCGCAGCGGCCATGCGCCAGTTCGCCGACATGCTCTCCGCGCCACCGAGCTCCGGTCCCGTCAACTGGGACATGGCGAAGAACATCGCCCGGCACGTCGTGGCCGCCGAGGGCGACCCGAGTGTCATGGAAGGCGAGCGGCGCCAGATCGTGGACGCCCTCAACCTCGCCGACCTGTGGCTGAACGAGGCGACGGCGCTCCCCAGCGGGGTGAGCAACCCGCAGGCGTGGAGCCGGTCGGAGTGGATCGAGAAGACCGTCCCCGTCTGGCGGCAGCTCTGCGACCCGATCGCGGCCCGCATGGTCGAGACCATGAGCGGCACCCTCGGCGCCGCCGGCCTGCCCGCCGAGGCCCAGGCCATGGCCGGGCCGCTGATGGGCATGATGAAGCAGATGGGCGGCATGATGGTCGGCCAGCAGATCGGCCAGGCCATCGGCTCGCTCGCCCGCGAGGTGATCGGCTCCTCCGACATCGGCCTGCCGCTGTCGGACAACGCCGCCCTGCTGCCCGGCGGCATCGCCGCCTTCAGCCAGGGGCTGGAGACGCCCGCCGAGGAGATCCGGCTCTATCTGGCCCTGCGCGAGGCGGCCCACCACCGGCTGTTCCAGCACGTGCCGTGGCTGCGCGCGCACCTGCTCGGCGCCGTGGAGGAGTACGCCAGGGGCATCACGGTGGACGTGTCCGCCCTCGAGGAGCAGCTCCGCGGCCTCGACATCAACAACCCCGAGCAGCTCCAGCAGGCGCTGAGCGGCGGCAACCTGCTCAAGCCCGAGGAGACCGACCGGCAGAAGGCCGCCCTGGCCCGGCTGGAGACCATGCTCGCCCTGGTCGAGGGCTGGGTCGGCACGGTCGTCGACGGCGCCGCCGACGGCAAGCTGCCCTCCTCGGCCGCGCTGGCGGAGACCGTACGGCGCCGCAGGGCGACCGGTGGTCCCGCCGAGCAGACCTTCGCCACGCTCGTCGGCCTTGAGCTGCGCCCCCGCCGCCTGCGTGAGGCTGCGGCCCTGTGGCAGGCGCTGGAGGCCGACCGCGGCGTCGACGGCCGCGACGCGGTCTGGAACCACCCCGATCTGATGCCCACCGCCGACGATCTCGACAATCCCGAGCGCTTCGTCCGGGGAGAGCCCGAGTTCGACCTGTCCGGCTTGGAGGCGTCCCTGCGGGAGCCCCGCGCCGAGGACGGCGAGGGCGACGAGGACGACAGGGGCGAGGGCAAGGGCGACCCGGCGTGAGCCTGCGCGCGCACGCGCAGGACGTGCTCACGGCGTGGGCCGCGCCGACGGCGCAGGAGGAGCTCCTGCGCAAGGAGTTCCTGGGGCACGTGCACGCCCACGAGGACGCGATGTGGCGCGAGTGCGTGCCTGGTCACCTGACGGCCACGACCGCGGTGCTCTCCCACGACGGCGAGCGGGTGCTGCTGACGCTGCACCCCAAGGCCGGGATGTGGCTGCCCATGGGCGGTCACTGCGAGCGCGGCGACGCCTCGCTGGAGGCCGTGGCGCTGCGGGAGGCCACCGAGGAGTCCGGCATCCCCGGTCTGCGGCTGCTGCCGGGGCCGCTCGCCCTCGACCGGCACCGGGTCTGGTGCCACCCGCCGCACAGCCACCACCTGGACGTGGAGTACGGCGCGGTCGCCCCGGCCGACGTCGAGGCCGTGATCAGCGACGAGTCGCTCGACCTGAGGTGGTTCCCGGTGGACGGGATCCCCGAGCTCTCCGACGAGGCGACCCGCCGGCTGGCGCGCCGCGCGCGGGAGGTCCTGCGCTCCCTCTGACGCCCTCGCCGCCCCTGAGCACTGTTTTACGCTCCGCTCACACCCCCCTGGATATCGTCCCGCTCACGGGGCGTGACGAGCGGAGCGTGGCGACGTGAGCGTTGACACAACCGGCCGGGGCGTGGGCGGCGCGATCGTGACGCCCGCGCGGCGGCGCCGGCGGATCCCCAGAGTCCTCGCCTGGGCGGTGGTCGTGCCGTTCGCCGCCTGGGCCGTGGCCCGGGTCGCCGGGCTGGAGCGGGGATCGTTGGCCACCCAGCTCATGACCGGCACTCCGTACGTGGCGGCGGGCTCGCTCGTCCCCGTGCTGCTGGCCGCGCTGGCCCGGGGCCGCGCGGTCGCGGTCGTCGCGCTGGTCACCGCCGCGGCGCTCGGTCTCAGCGTCCTGCCGCGGGCCGTCGGCTCCGCGGAGGGCGGCTCCGGGACGCCGCTGCGGGTGCTGACCCTCAACATGTTGTTCGGCGGCGCCGACCCCGCGACCGTGATGGACCTGGTCCGGCGGTTGAGACCGGATGTGCTGAGCACCCAGGAGCTGACTCCGGAGATGGTCGGCAGGCTCGACGCGGCCGGTCTGCGGGAGCTCCTGCCGCACCGCCTGCTGGCCGCGGACGAGGGCGCGCGCGGCAGCGGCCTGTACGCCAGATATCCGCTGACCCCGCTGGAGGACCTGTTCCGGCCGATCGGGCACAACATGCCCGCCGCCGCGATCACCCTTCCCGGCGTCAAGCCCGTCGAGCTCGTCGACGTGCATCCCTACGCACCGCTGGGTGAGGACGTGCGGGAGTGGGAGGCGGCGCTGGAGGCCCTTCCCCCGGCCGTCCCCGACAGGGTCCGCGTCCTCGCCGGCGACTTCAACGCCAGCCTCGACCACGCCGCCCTGCGCCGTCTGCTGAGCCGGGGATACGCGGACTCGGCCGACCGGGTCGGTCAGGGGCTGAGGCCCACCTGGCCCGCCAACAGGCGCCTCCCGCCGCTCATCACCATCGATCACGTGATGGTGGACCAGCGGGTGAAGGTGGCCGGGGTCAGCGTCCACACCGTCCCCGGCACCGACCATCGGGCCGTCTTCGCCGACCTGCGCCTGCCGGGGCCGTGACCCGGCTCACACCGACAGCAGCGCCCTGGTGCTGTCCCAGCCCTCGAGGCCGGGGTCCAGCCTCGCGAGGTCGCCGGGGGCGCGCAGGCGGTGCCAGCCGGGCCCGGTGGCGACCGTCCGCGGGCCGGGCGCGGCCGCGCGCAGCGCCTTGACCGGGTCGTGGTCGTCAAACCCGGCGGCGGCCCAGTCGGGGTAGGGCAGATGGGCGGCTATCGCCACGGCGCCGCCGTCGGCGGCCGGGCAGAGGGCCACCTTGGCCCGGCCGAGCGCGCGGAAGAGCTTGCCGATCAGCAGCGGGGGCAGGTCGGGGGCGTCGCCGCTCAGCAGGACCGCCTGCCCGCCGTACGGCAGCGCCTCGAAGGCGGCCCGGACCAGGGCCTCTCCGGACAGGTCGGGGATCTCGACGACCGGGGTCCCCGGCCAGACGATCTCCTCCATCCCCGGGACGCTCGTCACCAGGACCGGCGAGACGTGGTCGAGCCCGGCGGCGATCTCATAGGCGTCTTCGGCCACGGCCATCAGGAAGTCGGCGGGGTCGACCCCCGGCGGGGCCGCTCGCGCGATCGAGGGCGTGACGACGACCGCCACCACCCGCTCTCCGGTCAACACTCCTCCGCGGTGCCATTGGCCGCCATGGAGAACCCCTCAAGGAATCCTCGTGCCCGCTCGGCTTTGGGATAGTGTTCCACCAGCGCCCAGAACCGGGGGCCGTGGCTGGGCACCAGCAGGTGCACGAGCTCATGCATGATCACATAATCGACCACCCACGAGGGCATGCCCCGCAGTCGCGTGGAGAGCCTGATGGTGCCGTGGTCGGGGGTGCACGAGCCCCAGCGGTGCTGCTGATTGTCCACCCATCGCACGCTTGACGGGTTGGCCCGGCCGTCGAGATAGCGCGCCGACAGCTCGCTGGCCCGCTCGAGCAGGTCATCGTCCGAGGGGCGTCTTCGCTGCTCCTTGGCCGCGAGCCGGTCGAGCATCCGCCGCACCCATTGCTCTTCATCGGTGCTGCTCAATCCGGCGGGGAGCAGCACGATCGTTTTCTCGCCGTCGCGGTACGCGGAAACCGTCCGCCGGCGACGAGAACTTCGACGGACCTCGACTGTCTCGGGGGGCACATATGAACGGTAGCCGAGAATGACGAATTCACACCAGAGGGCAGAACACGTTCTGGCTGGTCAATCCCCGTTCGTCGATTGTTCAGCGAGACCGATCGGTTATGGCTGCGACTTATCTAATTAACCTGGATATCGCCTGTCTCAGGAGTTGCCGAATCGCGGGGCCCGCCGTTCTCTGTGCGCCGCCAGCCCTTCAAGCATGTCGGCTGAGGCCATCGTGACCGGTTGGGCGAGGGATTCCCAGCGCAGCGCGGCGTCGAGGTCGGCGTGCCCGCCGCCCGCGAGGGCGACCTTGGTGAGCCGGGTGGCGATGGGCGCGTTCGCGGCGGTCCTGGACGCGATCTCCAGCACCTCCGCCGTCAGGGACTCGCGGGGGAAGGCCCTGGTGACCAGTCCGGCCGCCGCCGCCTCGGCGCCCAGCAGCACCCGCCCGGTCAGCAGCATCTCCCTGGCGACCCACACCCCGGCGACCCGGGGCAGCAGGTAGGTGGCCGCCATTCCGGGATGCAGGCCGAGCGAGGTGAAGGGGACGGCGAGCCTGGCGTCATCGGCGGCGTAGACCAGGTCGCAGGCGAGGGCGGCGCACAGCCCCGCCCCGATGGCGGCGCCGTTGACCGCGGCGATGGTCGGCACCTCCAGGTCCGCGATCGCCAGCCAGGTGCGGTAGAAGCCGAGCATCCGGTCGCGCAGGTCGGGCACGCTCTCGACGCCGCGCTCGGCGAGCCAGGACAGGTCTCCCCCGGAGCAGAACGCGCTCCCGGCCCCGGTGACGACCACGCACCGCACGTCCCGGTCACGGCGGAGCGCGGCGATCTCCTGCCGCCACCGCTCGGTCATCCCGTCGGTCATCGAATTGCGCCGGTCCGGGCGGTTGAGGGTGAGCACCACGACGCCGTCGTCCCGCCGGTCGACCAAGAGCTCATTCATGCCGGGGAGCGTAATGCACGGAAGTCGTCCACAGGCGGTGCGGGAGTTATCCACAGGCGGCGGGAAATCCGCCCGGAGCCTCACGGAGGCATGGCACGCTGGCACGCCTCCACCCGGTGGTACAGCTCCGCCGGCACGCCCCCCGAGGAAAGGCCGTCTCATGAGACCACGCCTGAAGCCCGCGCTGCGCAGGGTCGCGCGCGACGAGCGCACCCTGCAGTTCGGTCTGCACCCCCGGCACGCGGTGGTGCTGGCCGATCTCGAACCCGAGGTCCGCCGCTGGGTCGAGAGCCTGGACGGCGTGCGGGATCTCGCCGGCGTGCTGGCGGGCGCGGCCGAGGCCGGGATCGGCGCGGAGCGCGGCCGGACCCTGCTCGACCTGCTGGTCAGGCGGGGCGTCGTGGACGACGCCGGGGCGCCGCCCGGCCCGCTGCGCGCGCTCTCGGTGGCCGAGCGGGACCGGCTCCAGCCCGACCTGGACGCGCTGTCCCTCTCCCCCGGCACGACCGACGGCGGGCTCGCGACTCTGGAGCGCAGGCGCGAGGCCCAGGTGCGCGTATACGGGGCGGGCCGGGTCGGCGCGCAGATCGTCGCGTTGCTCGCCGCCTCCGGGGTCGGCCGGCTCTGCGTCGTCGATCCCGGCACGGCCCGCCCCCGCGATGTCGTCCCCGGCGGGCTGAGCTGGGCCGAAGTGGGGATGAGCCGGCAGGACGGCGCGGTCGCGGTGGCCAGGTCCCTGGCGCCCGGGCTCACCGCGTGGACCGGCGCGGGCGCCTCCCAGCTCGCCGACGGCGCCCGCAGGCCCGACCTGGCGATCCTCGCGCCGGTGGAGCCGCTGGACGGCCTGCTGGTCGGGGAGCTGCTCGACTGGAAGGTGCCGCACCTGCTGGTGACCGCCTTCGAGGGCTCCGGATCGGTAGGGCCACTGGTGCTGCCTGGGCGGAGCACATGCCTGCAGTGTCTAGATTTGAGTCGACGCGACCGCGACCCCGGGTGGCCGGTCGTCAGTGCCCGCCTGGGAGGCTTCCCCGCAGGGGAGATCGCCTGTGGCGCGGTGGTGTCGACGCTGGTCGCGGCGGTCGCGGTCGGTCATGCGCTTGCTCTGCTCGACGGGGGTGAGCCAACTGTGACCAACGGCACATTAGATGTATTGCCTGATTGGAGCTGGAAGCGGCGATCCTGGAGTGTTCATCCGCAATGTCGTTGCTTCCGAAACGACATGGGTTCGCTAACAATGGTCGCGTCGGCTACCTGCCGCTGATAGACACCACACCGAAGGGAGGGAGCGGCGTCTCGCTGTACGGCGGACACGCCGCAGACCAAAGGTGAGTGACCTTCCGCGCCGCGCCGTTGCGCGCTCCGCCAAACTGGCGGCCCTCCCCATCGGGTTCGCCGGCCGCACCGCCCTCGGGCTGGGAAAACGGATCGGGGGAAAATCCGCAGAGATCGTCGCCCAGGAGATCCAGGAGCGCACCGCAGAGCAGATCTTCAAGGTTCTGGGAGAGCTCAAGGGCGGGGCGATGAAGCTCGGCCAGGCGCTGTCCATCTTCGAGGCCGCGCTGCCCTCGGAGATCGCCGGCCCCTACCGCGCCACCCTGACCAAGCTCCAGGACGCCGCCCCGCCGCTGCCGGCCGCGACCGTGCACAAGGTCCTCGTCGAGCAGCTCGGGGACGACTGGCGGGAGAACTTCCGGTCCTTCGAGGACCGGCCGACCGCCGCCGCGTCGATCGGGCAGGTGCACAAGGCCGTCTGGCACGACGGCCGGACGGTCGCGGTCAAGATCCAATATCCGGGGGCGGGCAAGGCGCTGCTGTCCGACTTCACCCAGCTGGCCAGGCTCGGCAAGCTCTTCGGCGTGCTGCTGCCCGGCCTCGACATCAAGGCCGTGCTCAGCGAGCTGCGCGAGCGGGTGGTCGAGGAGCTCGACTACCTCCGCGAGGCGGAGGCCCAGCACGCCTTCGCGCTGGAGTTCAAGGACGACCCCGACTTCCTGGTCCCGGACGTCATCGCCGCCAACGAGCAGGTGCTCGTCTCCGAGTGGGTGGACGGCACCCCGCTGTCGCGGATCATCACCGACGGCACCAAGGAGGAGCGCGACCGCGCGGGGCTCCTCCTCGTCCGGTTCCTGTTCTCCTCCCCCGCGCGGGTGGGCATGCTCCACGCCGACCCCCATCCGGGAAACTTCCGGGTCATGGACGACGGGCGGCTGTGCGTGCTCGACTTCGGGGCCGTCAACCGGCTGCCGGACGGCTACCCTCCGGTCTTCGGGAAGCTGACCCGCATCTTCAACAACGGCGACATGGAGAACGTGGTCCAGGGCCTGCGCGACGAGGGTTTCATCCTCCCGCACATCGAGGTGGACATGGAGGCGCTGCGGGCCTTCCTCGCCCCCTACGTCGAGCCGACCGCGGTCGAGGAGTTCACCTTCAGCCGGGAGTGGCTGCAGCACCAGGCGGCCACTGTCACCGACCTGCGCCCCGGCAACGTCGTGCGCCAGCTCAACCTGCCGGTGTCCTACGTGCTCATCCACCGGGTCCACGCGGCCGGGGTGGGAGTGCTCTGCCAGCTCGGCACCACCGCCCGTTTCCGCCAAGAGGTGATTCGCTGGGTCCCCGGCTTCGCCGAGGAGGATCCCGGAGAGCGCGCGGTCGCCGCAAGCTGACCCTGAGGCGTCCCCGCAGCCCCCGGGCACCCCGCAGGTCCGGGGATCCCGCAGGCGTGCCTCCCCGCCCCCATGAGGGCCTTCCCCGTAAGGCCCGCGGGTTGCCTCCATCGGCGTATGTGCCATGGGTTACCTCCGTCGGCGCCCTCGGGCCCGGGCAGGAGACAGGGACATCCTCCGGGGATTCCGGACGGCCTCATGAGAACCAGGGGTGCCCTTGCGGCCCGGGTATGGCTGCCGACATGGCCGTGGCGACGTTGAAGAACGGGCACCGGACACGGCCATGGGCATGACGGGGAGGCCGTGGGCATGATGAGGGACGGTCAACCGGGCATGGCGGGGAGCCGGCACGGCCGGGATCGGGCGCGGCGGTGACCGGGTGGGGCCGGACAGCACGGAGGGGCGGCCCGTTCGGGACGGGCCGCCCCTCGGCGGTCATTATGCTGTCCGGCCGTGCTGCGCCGGTCCCTGCCGGGGACCGGACCGGGTCCTGCGGACGGGCCCCGGGCCTTACCGGTTCTCAGAGCCCCAGCCCTGTGGACGGGCCCCGGGCCTTACCGGTTCTCAGAGCCCCGGTACTGCGGACCGGACCCGGGCCACCGGTTCTCAGAGCTCCGGCACTGCGGACCGGACCCGGGCCTTACCGGTTCTCAGAGATCAGACCCGGCACTGCGGACCGGACCCGGCCTCTGCGGACCAGGTCCGGTCTCTTACCGGACCTGGCCTTACCGGACCGGGCCCGGTGCCCACTGGACCGGGCCTGGTCCTCGGCCGGGTCAGACGAGGCGCAGGAGCGCGTGGCGCAGGCGCGAGGAGGCGCGCTCCGCGTCACGACGGGCGCGCCGTACGCGCAGGACGCCGGAGATCAGGCGCTGCTCCTCCGCCTCGCGGTGGAGCGTCCGTATTCGGTCCCGGACCAATTCTTCTTGCATAGAGGACATGTCCAGGTTCCAGGAGACGGAGTGGTTCATCGGAAGTGGTCCTTTCAGGGACATCAAGGTTCTTGGGTTGATCAGGTGCTGGTCAGGCAGCGAGCGGAGTCTTGCGAGGACGTCCACGCGGACGCTTCCGCGGGACGACGGCTCCCCGGAGGACGAGCTCGCCGCCCCAGACGCCCCACGGCTCCTCGCGCTCGAGCGCGCGGGCCAGGCAGGCCTGCTGGATCGGGCAGCCTCCGCAGAGCGCCTTGGCGAACTCCACGTCCTCCGGAGACTCGGCGAACCAGAGGTCGGGGTCGGTACGACAGGGGATTGTGGCTTCGTCGATCAGGTCCATGACCGTCTGGGCCCCCATCTGCTTCACCTCTCTGTGTCAGGTGTTGATCTTCGATTACCTCTGGGTGGGGGTCAGGAATGACGCGGACAAACAAGAAGGCCGCGGATCCTGGTTGCGGATCCGCGGCCTGAAGGCTTTTCCTCCCGGTCAGGTTATGACCGGAGGTTGCCTCCAGGGATACGGACCACGCAGTCCACCGTTTCGGGCGTGCTTGGTCGGTGCGTAGCCGCCGGCATCCGGGATCCGGACTGCCGGTGCGCCTGCCGCCGGGAAGGCGATCAGGGTGCTCGGACGGCCGGCCACGATCTGGACGCGGGCAGACTGCTCCTGCTGAAGCTGAGCGGCCGCACCAACCGTGAGGATGGCCTGGCTGCCGCAGGGCAGGGTGGTGCTGTGGAACGCGGAAGCGAGCCCGTACTGGGCCGACATCATGGTGTTCTTCACAGCGGACTCACCTCCATTCGTGGATCGTCGGACAGGACCGTCCGACTTGCTTGACCATGACCCTAAACCCGGGTGCCGGGAGTGGGCAACATATTTTCTACCTGCAGTTTTACACCTAACTCACGCGGATCATGGCCTCCTGCACCACCGACACCGCCAGTTCGCCGGATCGGGTGAACATCTCTCCCCTGGCCAGTCCGCGGGCCGCCCCCGACCACGGTGACTCCTGGGCGTAGAGCATCCAATCGTCCACCCGGAAGGGACGGTGGAACCACATCGCGTGGTCCAGGGAGGCCCCGGAGACGTTGGAGGCCCCCCAGGCGAGGCCGTGGTTCAGCAGCACGGTGTCCACCAGGGTGAAGTCCGAGGCGTAGGCGGCGAGCACCACGTGCAGCAGCGGGTCGTCGGGGAGCTCGGCGTCGTAGCGGAACCACACGTTCGTCTCCGAGCCGCGCAGCGCCGGGTCCCGGTGGGCCTCCCACGTCAGGGGGGTCACGTATCTGGCGTCCACCGGGCGCGGCCGGGTCAGCCACTCCCGCCACGGTGAGTCCTCCCCCACGACCTCCAGGATCCGCTCCTGGAGCATGGGCAGGCTCTCCGGGGCGGCCACCTCCGGCATGATCGCGGCCTGGTGCTCGACGCCCTGCTCCAGGATGTGGAAGGAGGCCGACATGGTGAATATCACCTTGCCGTGCTGGATGGCCGAGATCCGGCGGGTGGTGAACGACCGGCCGTCGCGGACCCGCTCTACGTTGTAGACGATCGGGACCGCCGGGTCGCCGGGCCGGATGAAGTAGGCGTGCAGCGAGTGCACGTAACGCTCCGAGGGCACCGTACGGCCGGCCGCCACCAGCGCCTGGGCGGCCACCTGGCCGCCGAACACCCGTTGGATGCGCTCCTCGGGGCTGCGTCCCCGGAAGATGTCGAGCTCGATCTGCTCCAGGTCGAGCAGGTCCAGCAGCTCCTTGAGCGCCTCGTTCACGCGTCCTCCGTCTGATCCTCGGCAGCACGGCAGAGGGCGATGACCGCCTCGCCGTACCGCTCTAGTTTGACGCGTCCTATCCCGGTGATGGCCAGCAGGTCCTGTTCGGAGGCCGGCGCCCGCTCGGCGATCGCCTGCAGGGTGACGTCCGTGAAGATCACGTAGGTCGGGACCTTGGTCTCCTTGGCGACGCTGGTGCGCCATGCCTTCAGACGCTCCAGCAGAGCCTCGTCGTAGTCGGCCGGACAGCCGGCGCACCTGCCGAGCTTCTGCTCGGCGGCGGCGACGAGGGTCTTGGCGCAGATCCGGCAGCTCACCGGCGCGGCGACCGTCCGGCGGTCCTTGGGCGCGGGCGAGAAGGCGCGGCTCGACGCGGCCGGGCGGCCCGTGAGGCCGTCGAGGAAGCGGGAGGGCCTCCTGGAGCGGCGGCCCCCCGGGGAGCGCGCCAGCGCCCACGACAGCGTCAGGTGGGCCCTGGCCCGGGTGATGCCGACGTAGAGCAGCCGGCGCTCCTCCTCGATCTGGTCGGGTGTCTCGGCGTAGACGATCGGCAGCATGCCGTCGGTGACGCCGACCAGGAAGACCGCGTCCCACTCCAGGCCCTTGGCCGCGTGCAGCGAGGCCAGCGTCACCCCCTCGACCGGCGGCGCGTGCTGCTCGCTGGCCCGGCGCTCCAGCTCCGCCACGAAGGCCGGCAGGTCCCCGCCTTCGGCGGCGATGTCCTCGGCGAGGTCGGCCAGGGCCCTCAGCGACTCCCACTTCTCGCGGGCCTTGCCACCTCCCGGGGCCTCGGGGGTCAGGCCGATGCCGGAGAGGATGTGGTGGACCGTCGGGGCCAGCTCGTCGTCGTCCGCCGCGGAGCGGGCGGCGCCGCGCAGCAGCACGACGGCCTGGCGGACCTCGGGACGCTCGAAGAAGCGGTCGGCGCCGCGCAGCAGGTAGGGGATGCCCGCCTTGGCGAAGGCCTGCTCGTAGACCTCGGACTGGGCGTTGACCCGGAACAGCACGGCGATCTCGCGGGTCGGCACGCCGCTGTCGGCGAGCTTGCGCACCGCTCGCGCCACCCCCTCGGCCTCGGCGGGCTCGTCGTCGTATTCGGCGAAGACGGGCTCGGGGCCGTCGGGGCGCTGGGCGATCAGGGCGAGTTTGTGCGGGGTTCTCGACCTGTCGAGCAGCCGGTTGGCCAGGGACACCACCTGGGGGGTGGAGCGGTAGTCGCGGACGAGTTTGATCACGGCGGCGTCGGGGTGCTCGACCGAGAAGCCGGTCAGGTAGCGGGGGGTCGCGCCGGTGAAGGAGTAGATCGTCTGGTTGGGGTCGCCGACCACGCACAGGTCGTCGCGCCCGCCGAGCCAGGTGTCGAGCAGCAGCTTCTGCAGCGGGTTGACGTCCTGGTATTCGTCCACGACGAAGTAGCGGTACTGCTGGCGGATCTGGGCGGCCACCTCGCGGTGCTCGGTCATCACGGCGGCGGTGAGTTCGAGGATGGTCTCGAAGTCGACGAGGTGCCGTTCGCGGCGGAGCCTCTCGTAGGCGTCGAAGATCCGGAAGACCTCTTCGGCCGGGACCGGCGGGGTCCGGCCGGCCTTCCTGGCGGCCTCGGCGTAGTCCTCCGGGCCGACCTGGGTGACCTTGGCCCATTCGATCTCCGAGGCGATGTCCCGCAGCTCGGAGCGGTCCGGGTTCTTGCGGATGGCGCGGCAGGCGTCGACCAGCAGCGGGAGCTTCGACTCGATCACCCGGGGCGGCTCTCCGCCGATGACGCGCGGCCAGAAGTAGGTGAGCTGGCGCAGCGCGGCGGCGTGGAAGGTGCGCGCCTGCACCCCCGGCGTGCCGAGCTGCCGCAGGCGCTGCCGGAGCTCCCCGGCGGCGCGTGTGGTGAATGTCACCGCCAGCACGCTCTGCGCGTCCACCACCCCGCTGCGTACGGCGTGCGCGATGCGGTGGGTGATCGCCCGCGTCTTGCCGGTGCCCGCTCCGGCGAGCACGCAGACCGGACCTCGGACGGCCTGCGCCACCTCACGCTGCTCGGGATCCAGCCCCGCCAGAACGTCGTCGGGCTCCACGGAGACTCCTTACGGCCGGGTAACGGGTCGGAAGGGAACATCCTTCCAGCCGGTGGTCAAGCATCGCCCATTCTGGCAACATGCCGCCGTCAACCTATGTCGTTCGCTGAGATGCACAGACAGGCCTGTTTACCCCACAATGGGGAACGAACTGTGCCTTGGGGGAAGGAAGAGACCCGTGCGAACTGTGGTAACCGTGAGTGCCCTTGCCCTGGCGGCACTGGTGATCACACCCGCCGCGGTGCACGCCTCCCCGAGCGCGCACGCGGCCGCGGCGGATCCCTCGCAGCCGGGCGCAAGGTCGGCCGCGCATGCCACGCCGGCGCCGAGGGTCGCCTCCAGGGCCGGGGCCACCGCGGAGACCACGTCCGCACCGGCGCCCGGGACCACGGCGAAGACCGCGGCCACACCGACACCCGGGACCACGGCGAAGACCACGTCCGGGACCAAGAGCACAACCGGGACCACGGCGAAGACCACGTCCAGGGCCGCGGCCGGGGCCGCCGGGACGGCGAGGCGGGGTGATCCGACGCCCACCCCGACGCCCACCCCCACGCCGACGTCGACGTCGTCCACCGGGGCGACCGACCCGCTGCTGCAGGACGTCTCCGTCGACACCGTCTCCTACGGCCCGCACCCCCGCCAGCGGATGGACGTCTGGCACCACTCCGACGGTCTCGTCCGGCCGGCTGTCTTCCTGATCCACGGCGGCTGGTGGTCCTCCGGGGACAAGAAATACATGACCGCGGTGAGCCGCAGCTACGTCGAGCAGGGCTACACGGTCTTCAACATCAACTACCGTCTCTCCAGCGACGCGGCCTGGCCGGCCCAGCGCACCGACACGCTCGACGCCATCGCGACCGCGCGCAGGCACGCCCTGCTGTGGGCCTTCGACCCGGCCAACTACGTGGTCGTCGGCTTCTCGGCCGGAGGCCATCTGGCCACCGCCGTCGGCACCTACAAGAACGGCCTGCCCGGCCTGCGCGGCGTGGTGGGCGTCTCCCCGGTGGTCTCACCGCTCACCGCCTACAACGAGGGCGCCGACACCCTCGACTCCAACAAGCGCAAGCTGCGCGAGTCGGCCGTCCGCCTCGCCGGGGGCTGCGAGCCCGGCAAGTGTCCCCGGATCTGGAACAGCATGGAAGTGCCGCTGCACGCCAGCCGCGGCGACGCGCCTGTCCTGACCGTGCACTCGCAGGACGAGTTCGTGCCCGTCGAGCACAGCCTGCGGCTCAAGGACCGGCTGGCCCGGTTCGGCGTCAACATGACGGTGATGGCCGAGCCCGGCGTCGAGCACAGCTCACCGCTGTACCGGCTGCCCGGCGTGGCCGAGTCGGTACACGCCTGGATCGCCGCCAGGTTCTCCTGACCGGCCCCCGCCGGCCGGGCCTACGGCCGGCGGGAAGATGAACGGCTCTCGCTTTGTTGCCATGAGCGCCGAACATCACATGAGGGGATTTTCACGAAATGGCGCTGACTGTTTACACCACCACCTGGTGCGGCCCCTGCAAGCGGCTGAAGACCCAGCTCACCCGCGAGGGCATCTCCTACAAGGAGATCGACATCGAGCGCAACCCGGACGCCGCGCAGTTCGTCATGAGTGTCAACAACGGCAACCAGACCGTCCCGACCGTGCTGTTCGACGACGGCACGGCCGTGACCAACCCCTCGGTGATCGAGGTCAAGGCCCGTCTGCGGGTCTGATCACCAGTCTCCGGTCAACGGCCCGCCGTACCAGGTCTCGATCAGCCTGCGGGCGATCGAGACCTCTGACGGCAGGCGCACCTCACCGCTCTCCAGAGCGGCCAGCAGCTCGGCCCGGCTGAACCAGCGGGCCTCGGCGATCTCCTCGAAGTCGAGGACGAGCTCGGTCGAGACGGCCCGCGCGAAGAAGCCCAGCATCAGGCTGCGCGGGAACGGCCAGGGCTGGCTGCCCAGGTAACGGGGGTCGACGACCCGCACGCCGACCTCCTCGATCACCTCACGGGCCACGGCGTGCTCCAGCGACTCGCCCGGCTCGACGAACCCGGCGAGCACCGACAGCCGCCCCTCGGGCCACTGCGGCCCCCGGGCCAGCAGGCACCGGTCGGCGTCGTCGTGGACCAGCATGATCACCGCCGGGTCGACCCGGGGGAAGTGCTGGCTGCCGTCCTGGAGGCAGACCCGCACGTGCCCGCCCGCCCGCACCTCGGTGCGGCTGCCGCATCTCGGGCAGAACTCGTGGCTGGAGTGCCATGCCTCCAGCGCGACGGCGTAGACCAGGAGCCCGGCGTCCAGGTCGCCCAGGAGCGGGCCCACCTGGCGGAGCCCGGCGGCGACGGGCTCTCCCTCCCGCAGCGCCGACGGGGCGAGCGGGGCGACGATCCGGTTGAAGGAGTCGTCATGGGCGACGCCCGTCAGCGGGGCCGACACGGCGAAGTAGGCGATGCCCTCGGCGTCCACGCCGAGCAGGTAGCGCTCGCCCTCGGGTGCGTCGGCGGTGGGCAGCAGCACCAGGGCCGCCCCGTCTCCGTTCCGCCGGATCAGCGCCTGCCCGTCGTCGACGACCACGACCCGGCTCGCGCCGTCCGTCCACGTCCGCTCGAACCATTCGGCGTCACCGCGGAGCGCCGCCGAACGGTCGATGGCGCTGCGTGCGAGCAGCAGCGGCCCCAACAATCCCTCTTGTGTCGTGATCTCCACGTCGTCCCGCCTCCCAGACCGAGTGGACATCCTACGCCGCAGAACAGAGCCGGTTTCCTGGCTCCCCCCGATCTCGCCGGATCATCCGGACGAGACCGAATACGCGAGGACGGCAGCGCGATGATCTCTGCCCGGCTAAGATACAGCGAGTTAGGTTAGGCTTACCTGATACCGGGGGTCCCTGCATTGCGGCTGTACCTCACCGCGCTCAAACCGACCGACTCGGTCACGGACGGGTTCCTCCCGGCGGCACGCGTCCTGGGCTGCGACGTCACGATCCTGACCGACCGGCCGGAGCACCACCTGGACACGGGGACCGAGGTGCTCCGCTGCGACGTCCGCGACGCGCGAGCGGTGATCGACATCATCGCGCACCATCACGCTCCGGACGCGGTTTTCTCCAATTCCGACCACATCCAGGCGGAGACCGCCCTCGCCGCCGCCTACTTCGGCCTGCCCGGCAAGGACTGGCGGGCCTGCGTCGCCACCAAGAACAAGGCGCTCACCCGGCGCCGGCTGGCGGCGGCCGGGGTCGAGACCGTCCGCTCCGTACGGCTGGCACCGGGCGACCCGGTCCCGCCGGAGGTGCCCTTCCCCGCCGTGGTCAAGCCGCGCGAGGGCGTGGCCAGCGAGGACGTGGTGCTGGTGGGGGACGCCGGCGAGCTCGCGGCGGCCGTGCGGGCGATCCGGGACCGGCGGCCGGGCGAGGCGCTGGTCGTGGAGGAGTATCTCGACGGCCCCCTGCACACCCTGGAGACGCTCGGCGACGGGCGGAGCGTCGAGGTGCTCGGCGGCTTCCGGACCACCCTCGGACCGCCGCCGCACTTCGTGGAGGAGCGGCTCGACTGGGAGCCCCCGCCCGGGCGGGACCACGTGCTGCGGGCGCTGGAGGCGCTGGGGGTGGGCTTCGGGGCCTGCCACACCGAATACGTCATGACGCCCGCCGGGCCGCGGATCGTCGAGGTCAACTACCGGGTGATCGGCGACCACTGCGACTTCCTCGTCGCCGGCCTGCTGGGCATCCCGCTGTTCGAGCGCGTCCTCGCCCTCCACCTGGGATCGGGGCTGGAGGACACGGGCCCGGCCTCGGGGGCCTCCGGGGCGCACGGGACCGCGCTGAGCCTGGTGGCCGACCGGCCGGGGACCGTGGTGGCCGCCCCGGGCACGGTCGTGCCCGTAGCAAGCGACCGAGTCAGGCTCTGGCACCGGCCGCTGCGCGCCGTGGGCGAGCGGATCGAGCTGAGCAACACCAACCGCGACTACCTGGGGATCGTCCGCGCGATCGGTCCCGACCGGGCCAGTGTGGACGCGGCCGTCGCGGCGTTCACCGCCGGGAGCCCATGGGTGATCGCATGATCGGCGGACCGGCCGCGGGCGGGCGGGAGCCGTACCTGGCCACCCGTGTCCTGGACGCGCTGCTGCGCGAGAACTACGGCGGCCTGGCCGGGCGGGTGACCCGGAGCAGGGACGGCGTCGCGCTGCTGCTGCCCGGGGGCCGCAGGGTACGGCTGACGCCGGGGGCGCTGTTCCAGGACTTCGTGGTGGCCCCGGAGGAGGCGCTCCGCCTGGAGGAGGTCCTGCGCACCCTGCGGGAGATCTCCGCCCCGGCCGACGCCGCCGGGGTCGAGGCGTTCGTCCGGGAGTGCCACGAGGCGCTGCGCGCCCTCGACCTCCACGACGCCCGCCGCGACGAGGTGTTCGCCCGGCTCGGCCAGGGCCTCCCGGCCGCCGCGCGGTCCTTCGGACGGTCCGGCACCGTGCGCTACGAGGCACTGGCGGCCTCCGTCGACCATCCGGTCTACCCGACGGCACGCTGCCGGGCCGGGCTGTCGGACGAGGAGCTGACGGCCTACGCGCCGGAGTTCGCGCCCGTCTTCGAGCTGCGCTGGGCCGCCGTGCCCGGGGAGCGCGCGGCCGGGGCGGCGCCGCCGTTCGCGCCGGAGTTCCCGGTGGTCGGGCTGGCGCGGGAACTGGCCGAGACGCACGTGCTGTTCCCGGTGCATCCGCTGACCGTCCCGGCGGTCGAGGAGGTCCCGTGGGCGGTCATGGCGCCGGAACCACACCTGGAGGTCAGGCCCACGCTCTCGATGCGCACGGTCGTGGTCGACCGGGACACGCACCTGAAGCTGCCGCTGGCCACCAGCACGCTCGGGCTGCGCAACCGGCGGTCGATCAAGCCGGACACGCTGGCCGACGGGGCGCGGGCCGAACGGCTGCTGCGCGAGATGCCCGACCCCGGGGTGCTCCTGGCCGACGAGCAGACCTACGGCCACGCGGGCCACGAGTATCTGGGCTGGCTCGTGCGCCGCCTGCCGGCGGGCGAGATCGTCCCGGTGGCCGCGCTGCCCGCCCCCCTTCCGGGCGGCGGCCTCGTGGTGGAGGAGCTCGCCGGGCGATGGTACGGCGGGGACGTGACGCGCCTGCTCACCGAATACCTGCGGCTGCTGTTCGGCTTCCACGTGCGGCTCTTCGTCCGGTACGGCACCGCGCTGGAGGCCCACCAGCAGAACCTCTCCCTGGTGCTGGGGGAGGGCCCCGCCAGACTGCTGATCAAGGACAACGACGGGCTGCTGGCCTCACCCGACCGGCTGCGCGCCGCGGGGCTCGCGGTGCCGGACTTCGCCGACCGGCGGATGCTGACCGACGACCCGCACGCGCTCGCCGACGTGTTCGTCACCATCACCCTGCACCTGGCCGCCGCGGCGGTGACCTTCGGCGCGCTGCCGTCGCCGCAGGCCGCCCGGCTGGTCCGCGACGCGCTCAGGGAGGCGCTGGCCGAGCACGGGGACGACCCGATGGCCAGGTTGCTGCGGGCCAGGACCCTCGACGCCGCCCGGCTCGTCGGCAAATCGATGGTCACCGCCGGGACCCTGGTGGACAAGGCACGCACCGGGGCACGCGATGTGAACAAGTTCTACGGCACCAGCGGCCCCAACTACCTGCGTCAGCCCCCTCAGGCCATCCAGACCCTGATCATGCGAAGGACGCGATGACCAGCCTCGCACTCGATTTCTCTCCAGCCGCCGTCGCCGAGGAGGCGTCGCTGGCGGCCCTGCTGCGCTGCTGCGTCAGGGAGGTGGCCGGACCTCGCGGACAGGTCTGGCACGCCGAGCCGTACGTGCTGCTGCGCGTGGCCGGCACCCTGCTGCGGGCGCGGACGCACGGCGGGCTCGCGCTGCGTTTCGAGGGCACCCCTGAGCGGCTGGAGCACGGCTGCTGGCAGCCGCTCTCCGCGGACCTGCTCGTCCGGCTCGTCGAGACGGAGCTGGAGGGGGGCAACAAGGAGTTCGCGGCGCAGGTGGCGGCCAGCCGGAGCGCCATGACCACGCTGCTGGCGGTCCGGCGGGACGCCCCGCCGCCGGCGGACCCGTGGCTGGCCTCCGAGCAGGGGCTGGTACTGGGGCATCCGTTCCATCCCAGCCCGAAGGCGCGCGGCGGCGCCGACTGGCTGCGCTACGCCCCCGAGGCGCACGCGAGCTTCCCGCTCCGGCTGCTCGGGGTCCGGGACGACGTGCTGGCCGAGGAGGGCGACACCGGCCCGCTGGACGGGCTCGGCCCGGCCCCGCGGGGCTACGCGCTGCTGCCCGCGCACCCGTGGCAGCTCGACCTGCTCGCGGCGGAGCTCGCCGCCCCGCTGGCCGACGGGCGGCTGATCGACCTGGGCCAGGGCTCGCGGATGGCGGTCCCCACCTCGTCGGTCCGCACGGTCTACGAGCCGCTGATCGACCGGTGCCTGAAGTTCAGCCTGGACGTGCGGATCACCAACTGCGTCAGGAAGAACTCCTGGTACGAGCTGGCGGGCGCGGTCGAGCTGACCCGGCGTCTCGGGCCGGTGTTCCGGGACCTCTCGGCCGGGTTCCCCGGCACCCGCTGGCTCCCCGAACCCGGTTACCGCTCCGCCGACCTGGGCACCCGGCTCCTGGAGGGGCTGGGCGTGATCATCCGTGCGAGCCCGTGGTCGGTCTGCCGCCCCGGGGTGACCCCCCTGCTGAGCGGCGCGCTGGCCGTGCCCGGCGAGCCTCCGGCCGAACCCGTGCGCTGGTGGCGCGCCTACGTGGAGCGGGTCGCGCTGCCGGTGCTCGACGCCTACCTGAGCCATGGCGTGGTGCTGGAGCCCCACCTGCAGAACGTCCTGGTCGGCGTGGACGCGGCCGGCCTGCCGGTGGAGGCGGTCTTCCGCGACATGGAGGGCACCAAGCTCGTCGCCGGCCGCCACGACCTGTCCGGACTGCCGGAGCGGGTCGCCGAGGCGCTCACCTACGACGCGGCCGGCGGCTGGGACCGGGTGGTCTACTGCCTGATGGTCAACCACCTCGCCGAGATCGCCGCCTCCCTCGCCGGGTCCGGGTCCACGCGGGAGCTGTGGGCGGCGGCCGGTGAGGTGCTGGCCGGATACGCCGACTCGGTGGGATGGCCGCAGCCCCTGTCGGACCTGCTGGCCGGGGCGCCGCTGCCGGCCAAGGCCAACCTGTCGGTCCGGTGGGCACGCTCGGCCGACCGCTCGGCCGGATACGTGCCGGTGGCCAACCCGCTGGCGGTGCTCTCGTGATCCAGAACCCTCCGAACCGGGGCGACGTGTTCCCGGACAGCCCGCTGCCGGGCGGCCTGACGGCGGACGGCCTGCCCGCCTACGTCTACGATCTCGGCGCGCTCGACGGGCACGCGGCCGCCGTACGGGCCGCGCTGCCGGGCATCGAGCTGTACTACGCGGTGAAGGCCAACCCCGACCCGGAGCTGCTGCGGGTGCTCGCCCGTCACGTGGACGGCTTCGAGGTCTCCTCCGGCGGGGAGCTGGCGCACGTGCGCGGGCTGTTCCCCGGCGCCGCCGTGGCACTTGGCGGCCCGGGGAAGACCGACGCGGAGCTGTCCGCCGACGTCACCCGGCTCCACCTGGAGAGCCCGAACGAGCTGCGCCGGCTCCTCGCCTCGGGGCGCCGCGCCGACGTGCTGCTCCGGGTCAACCTCGACGTGCCCGTGGCCGGGGCGTCGCTGACCATGGGCGGCGGCGCGACGCCGTTCGGCATGGACCCGGCCGGGATCGCCGAGTGCGTCGCGCTGCTGTCCGGCCAGAGCTCGGTACGGCTGCGCGGCGTCCACGCCCATCTGGCCAGCGGCCTGGCGGCCCCCGCGCTGCTGGAGCTGGCGGCGGCCGTACTGGAGTACGCACGGGAGCTGGGCGTCACGGAGATCAACCTCGGCGGCGGCATGGCGGTGTCGTACGCCGACCCGGACGCGCGGTTCGACTGGCGCTCCTACGGCGAGGGCCTGGCGGGGCTGCGCCGCCCCGGCGAGGTGCTGCGGATCGAGCCGGGACGGGCGCTGTCGGTCTACTGCGGGCGGTACGTGACCCGGGTGATCGACGTCAAGCGGGTCCACGGCGAGCTGTTCGCGGTGGTCGCCGGGGGCACCCACCACCTGCGCACCCCGGCCACCAAGGGGCACTCCCAGCCCCTGGCCGCGCTGCCCCCGGGCGAGCCGGTCACGATCGTCGGCCAGCTCTGCACGCCCAAGGACGTCCTGGCCCACCGGGTGCCGGTCCGCCTGGCGCCCGGCGACGTCGTGGAGTTCACCATGGCCGGGGCCTATGCCTGGAACATCTCCCACCACGACTTCCTGATGCACCCGGAACCCGGCTTCCGCTATCTGTCCCCCGAGCTCGCCGGCCGGGAGAGCTGAAGGCGGAGCCTCCGGGTGCGCGGTCGTCATCGCGTGGTCGTGGCGGGACGTGGGTCGATGAGCGCCGAGCCGAAGACCCATGGGGAGGTCTGGGTGATGAAGTCACCCGGGAATCCGAGTGTGAAGTCGGTGGCCTGTTCCAGGTG
This sequence comes from Streptosporangium sp. NPDC003464, assembly GCF_053588315.1. Taxonomy (NCBI): domain Bacteria; kingdom Bacillati; phylum Actinomycetota; class Actinomycetes; order Streptosporangiales; family Streptosporangiaceae; genus Streptosporangium; species Streptosporangium sp. NPDC003464. The sequence goes on from NZ_JBSFPS010000147.1 coordinate 22,109, forward strand.
GGCGACGCTTTCGGGTGGGAGGACGAGGTCGAGGGCGGCGAGGTTGTCGCGGAGCTGGTCGACACGGCGTGCCCCGATGATCGGGTGGACAGCGCGGGAGCGGCTCATCGTCCAGGCGATCGCTACCTGTGAAGGCGTGGCACCGAGGTCGTCGGCGACCTCCTGCACGACTCGGGCGACGGCGTGGTCCCGAGCCGAGACAGAGTCAGCGGTCAGCCGGCTACCGGCCACGGGCCCGTCCGGGCGGGTGTATTTGCCGGACAGCACCCCGCCGGCCAGCGGGCTCCACGCGGTGACGCCCAGCCCGAGGGACTCGGCCATCGGCAGCAGCTCACGCTCGATGTCGCGCTGAAGCAGGCTGTAGGGGACCTGCAGGCCGATGAACGGGCTCCAGCCGTGCCACTGCGCCAGTGTGTTGGCGCGGGCCACGACCCACGCGGGGGCGTCGGAGATCCCCACGTACAGCACCTTGCCTGCCTGGACCGCGTCGTCCAGCGCGCGCATGGTCTCCTCGATCGGCGTGTCACGGTCCCACATGTGCACCCAGTACAGGTCCACGTAGTCCGTGCGCAGCCGACGCAGGCTGGTCTCCAGCGACGCCCGCAGGTTCTTACGGTGGTTCCCGGCGGCGTTGGGGTCGGCGCGGTCGCGGGACACGGTGTACTTCGTGCCGAGCACGAACGACTCTCTCCGGCCTTTCAGCAGCTCGCCGAGGATCTGCTCGCTGGCTCCGTCGCGGTAGTTGATCGCGGTGTCGATCACGTTGCCGCCGGCCTCGGCGTAGAGGTCCAGCATCCGCCGGCACTCCGGCAGCGGTGCGCCGACCCCGCCCTGCTCGCCGAAGGTCATCGCGCCCAGGATCAGGTCGGAGACTCGCAGCCCGCTCGTGCCCAAGGTGCGATATCTCATGCTGTCGCCGACCCGCTGAACAGTTCTGCGGCCCGGGAGACGATCTCATCGTGCGGCACGTCCCGCACGTGCTCGTCCAGCGCCCAGCGGTGCCCGAACGGATCCAGCAGCTGGCCGGTGCGGTCACCCCAGAAGGCGTCGTGCACCGGCGTGAAGACCGTGGCTCCTGCCTGCAGCGCCCGCGCCCAGGCCGCATCGACGTCCGGGACCCGCAGGTGCAGGGCGGCGGAGGTGCCACCGAGACCGGCGGGCGAACGCATGCCCAGCGCGGGCATCTCACCGGCTACCGCCAGGACGGTGTCGCCGAGCAGGAGCTCCACGGTCAGCGTACGGCCGTCGGGAAGCGTGACGCGGTCCGTTTCCCGCGCGCCCAGGGCTTCGGCATACCAGGTGGCGGCCTGGTCCGGGTCGGTGACGACCAAGTGGATCGCTATCTGTGCCATGACTTGGACCATACATACTGTATGGACGCCATGTCCATACAGTATGTCCGTACATGCCGTCGTTATGCTGGATCGCATGCCTTCCAAGCACACCGCTCGCGCCGCCCGTCGATCCGGACCGGCGCCGGGGTCCGCCGAGCTACGGGAGCGGATCTTGTCCGCGACGTGCGAGCTACTGCGGCAGCGCCGCTTCGACGCCCTCAGCGTGGCCGACATCCTGACTGCCGCCGAGGTCTCCCGGGCCAGCTTCTACTTCTACTTCCCCAGCAAGCAGGCCGTGCTCGGCGAGTTGGTGCGCGAGGCCGTGGCGCAGGGGCAACAGGCCGCGCAACCCTGGATCGGCGGGCAGCAGGACCCGGTCGCCGCGCTCCGTGCAGGCGTGCGGGACGGTGCCCGTCTGTGGCGCGCCAACGCGGGCGTTCTCATGGCGATCGTGGAGAGCTGGGGCTCGGACGAGGGCCTGCGAGCCCTGTGGCTCGAACAGATGGACCTGTTCACCGACGCCGCCGCGGGACGCATCCGATCCGACCCGAACGCCTGCCGGCGACTCGGCGACGTGGACATCCGAGCCGTCGCCGCCTCGCTGACCTGGCTCGGGGAACGGCTCTACTACCTCGCCGCAGCCGGAGTCCCTCCCTTCGACAACGAGGAAATCCTCATCGACACCCTCACCAACGCGTGGACTTCCACCCTTTACGGCCACCCGGTCACCCACCCGGGAACCCCGCCGCACCCGGTGACCGGAGCGCAGGAGCTCGGATAAGGCCAGGCGGCAACCGGCCGCCACCCACCGCACCCCGGCCGGAACCGGTCAGGAGGGCAGTGACTAGTCCTCCTTGACGTCCGGGCCGACGGCCGCGTGCTCGTCGTGACCGTGTTCGCTGTCGAGCGGGACCTTCTCGCCGCCGTAGGCCCTGCTCAGCTTCACACGGAGCTTGCCGAGCGGGCCGCGCATCCCCTTGGGCGGGATGCCGTCGCTGTCGAGCTGGGTCCTCTCGATGGTCGGGACCGCCGTCTTGCCCCGGACGTGGGCCTCGACGGCCTCGCTCTGCGAGACGTGGACCTCGATGTATTCACCCGAGGGCAGGCGCTTGATGACGCCGGACTCCACGCCGTGCCCGATGACCGCGGCGTCGTTGCGCTGCAGGCCCAGGCAGACCCGGTAGGTGATCATGTAGGCGAGCGCGGGGCCGACGAAGATCAGCACCCGGCCGACGTAGGTCGTCCAGTTCAGCGAGACGTGGAAGAACGAGGAGATCTCGTCGTTGGCGCCCAGCAGCCACAGGATGCCGTAGAAGGTGACCGCCGACATGCCGATCGAGGTGCGGTGCGGGTTGTTGCGGGGACGCT
>NZ_JBSFPS010000148.1:0-24632 GCF_053588315.1 Streptosporangium sp. NPDC003464
GGCCGCACCTTCGAGGAGGCGCTCCCGGTCCCCGGGATCATGAGCGACCTGCGGGCCGTCTCCGCGATCGCCGACCACATGGACGTGCACCTCGGGGGCCGCGCCGGGGTGGGGCTGGCGTCGATGCGCGAGCGGGCCCTGGAGTTGGGTGGATCGTGCACGGTCGAGGCGCGTCCGGAGGGCGGGACCCTGGTCAGGGTCGTGCTGCCGGCGTACGAGGAAGAAGAGGACGCCGGTGATCCGGATCTTGCTGGTTGACGACCACCCCGGGTTCCGCGCCGGGCTGCGCGCCCTGCTGGCGGCGGCCGAGGGGATCGAGGTCGCCGACGAGGCCGCCAGCGGGGAGCAGGCGCTGGCGCTGGTCGGGCGGGCGCAGCCGGACGTGGTCCTGATGGACCTGACGATGCCCGGCATGGGCGGGATCACGGCGACCGAGCGGATCGTCCGCGACCACCCGCACATCCGGGTGATCGTGCTCAGCATGTCGGACGACGACGACTCGGTGTTCGCCGCCATGCGGGCCGGGGCCCGCGGCTACGTCCTCAAGGGGGCGCGCAAGGCGGAGTTGGTCCGGTCGGTGCAGGCGGTGGCCGAGGGGGAGGCCATCTTCGGCCCGGCGATCGCCGCCCGGCTGACGGGCTACTTCACCGAACGGGAGCGGAGCGAGCCGGCGCTGCCCGAGCTGACCCGGCGGGAACGGGAGATCCTCGGCCTGGTCGCCGAGCACCTGACCAATCCGCAGATCGCGGCCAGGCTCGGGCTGAGCCAGAAGACCGTGCGCAACCACGTGTCGGCGGTCTTCGCCAAGCTCCAGGTGGCCGACCGGGCCCATGCGATCATGCGGGCGAGGGAGGCGGGGCTGTGAGGCCCGCACGCCAGTCGGCGTCCGGCATCCGCAGCACGCGCAGCGCGATCCAGCCGTAGGCGGCCAGGTGGAGCAGCGCGCCCACGGACTGCACGGCGGGCGGGCGGTCCATCGTCACGAACGGCACCACCGTCCCGGCGAGGGCGGTCAGCGGCACCCACCAGGGGGCGATCCGGGCGGCCACGAGCCCGATGAGCAGGGTCAGCAGCCCCACATGGACCAGGAATCCCGGCAGCAGCATGCCGAACAGGAACCCCGGCAGCTCGCCGGCCCGCGCGGTGACCGCCTCCGCCTGCGCGTCGGGCAGGGTCTGGGCGAGGGCCAGGTCGTAGAAGTCGGTGGTGAAGAGCGTCAGCGCGTGACCGGCGCCGAGCAGGCCGAGCACGGCGCCGGCGTTGCCGGTCCCCGGGGCCCGCCCGCGCAGCAGGTGGGCCAGGCCGAGCACCACCGGGATGAGGGTGAGCGCCGCCCAGAGGTAGAGCAGGCCGCTGACCTGGACGAGGGCCGGGTGCTCGCGGAAGACGGCGGGATCGTGCTCGGCGCCCGGGGGCGAGGTCAGGAAGGCCAGGAACTCCAGCACCGGCCAGGCGAGCAGCGCGACCCCGGCGGCGATCCGCCGGAACGAATCAGGATTTTTCATCACCTGTCCACCAGACCGGAGCCCCGTCCCGGACCGCCTGAGCCCGTGTCCCATCCACCCGGGAGGATTGTCCCCCGGGGTGATCCGGGAGCCACCCCGCTGCCGCGAACACCCCGCCGCTGAGGAGGCAGCCTTCGGAGGGACCCTCACGGTTGGAAGGCGTGACCCGACGGCGGCCACCCCTGCCGCGAGGAGACACCTCTGCTGGGGAGGCGCCCCTTAGGGGAGCCTCGCGGCCGGGAGGCGTGACCCGGCGGCAGCCCCCTACCGAGGAGACACCGGCTGAGGAGGCGCTCCTCCGAGGGGACCCTTGCGGCCGGGGCGTGACGGCCGTAATCGAGTGGATTCTCCGGCGGCCGGGTCGGCAAGATCGAGGCATGCGCAACTGGCCCCTGTTCCAGCTCCGGGTGACCACTCCCCGGCTGGAACTCCGGATCCCGTCCCTCGACGACCTGGACGAGCTCGCCGACCGTGCCGCCGAGGGCGTTCACGAGCCGGGCTTCATGCCGTTCACCTTCCCCTGGAGCGACGCCGCGCCGGCCGAACGGGCGCGCGGCACCGTCCAGTTCCATTTCGGCCAGTGGGCCGGCTGGTCCCCGGAGAAGTGGAGCTGCCTGTTCGTCGTCGTCGACGGAGGCCAGGTGGTCGGCATGCAGGAGCTGTCGGGCACCGACTACGCGGTGACCCGCGAGGTCGCCACCGGCTCCTGGCTCGGGCGGCGCTTCCAGGGACGGGGCATCGGCACCGAGATGCGCGCCGCGGTGCTCCACCTCGCCTTCGACGGCCTGGGCGCCTCGCAGGCGACCTCGGGGGCCTTCGCCGACAACCACGCCTCCTACGCGGTCTCGCGCAAGCTCGGCTACCGCGACGACGGCATCCAGCTCCACAACCGCCTGGGCAAGGCCGTCGAGACCCGCCGTCTGCGCCTGTCCCGCGACGGCTGGAGCACCCCGGCGGGGTTCGAGATCCACGGTCTCGAACCCTGCCTGCCGCTGTTCGGCGCGGGCGAGGACCCGGCCGGCTGAACCGCGCCGGCGGCCCGTCTCACTTCTCCAGAGGGGCGAAGTGAGGCAGCACCTCGGGGTTGGCCATGGCGTCGAGGTTGGCGGCCTTCTCCGGGGGGACGCCGAGGAGGATCTTGCGGACGGGCACCTCCAGCTTCTTGCCGCTGAGGGTGCGCGGGATCCCCGGGACCTCGATGATCTCGTTCGGCACGTGCCGGGGGGACAGTGCCTCCCGCAGGGCCCCGCGCAGCCGCGCGACCAGCTCGTCGGACAGGGCCACCCCCTCGGCCATGGTGACGTAGAGCAGCAGGCGGCCCTCCTGGCCGAGCTGCCCGGTGTCGATCACCAGGCTGTCGGCGATCTCGTCGAAGCGCTCCACCACGCGGTAGAACTCGCTGGTGCCCATCCGGACGCCGCCCCGGTTGAGGGTGGAGTCGGAGCGGCCGTAGATCACACAGCCGCCGTCGGGGAGGATCTTGATCCAGTCGCCGTGCCGCCAGACGCCGGGGTAGTCGGCGAAGTAGCTCTCCCGGTATCTCGTCCCGTCGGGGTCGTTCCAGAACATGACCGGCATCGACGGCATCGGCGCGGTCAGCACCAGCTCGCCGACCTCGCCGACCACCGGCGTGCCCGACGGGTCGAAGGACTCGACCTTGGCCCCCAGGCAGCGGCAGGGGATGACGCCCGCGCGGACCGGCAGCAGCGGGGCCGCGCCGACGAAGCCGGTGCAGACGTCGGTGCCGCCGGAGAAGGAGCCGAGCTGGATCTCCGGCAGCGCCTCGTGCACCCAGGCGAATCCCTCGGGCGGCAGCGGCGAGCCGGTGGAGCCGAGGCCGCGCAGCGCCGTGAGCCCGGAGGGCCGCAGGCCCGCCTTCATGGACGCGATCAGGTAGGGCGCGCCGGTGCCGAAGTAGGTGACCCCCTCCTCGGCGGCCAGCCGCCACAGCGCGTCGGTCCCCGGATGGGTGGCCGACCCGTCGTAGAGGACCACCGCCGAGCCGACCAGCAGGCCGCCGATGAGGTAGTTCCACATCATCCAGCCGGTCGTGGTGTACCAGAAGAAGACGTCGTCCTCGCCCAGGTCCTGGTGGAAGGCGAGCGCCTTGAGGTGCTCCAGCACCACGCCGCCGTGCCCGTGCACGATCGGCTTGGGCAGCCCGGTGGTGCCGGAGGAGTAGACGATCCAGAGCGGGTGGCCGAAGGGCACCGGCTCGAACTCCTGCGGACCGGCCGTCCGCCGCAGCTCCGCCCAGCTCAGGACGGGGGTGCCGGTCTCGTCCGGGAGCTGTCCCCCGGCCGGCGCGCCGGCTCCGTCCGGCGTCGCCATCCGCACCCGCGCGACGAGGGTCGGCAGCTTGGCCGCGATGTCCTGGACGACTCCGGCCCGGTCGAACCGCCTGCCGTTGTAGTCGTAGCCGTCGACCGCGATGAGCACCTTCGGCTCGATCTGGGTGAAGCGGTCGATCACGCTGGGCGCGCCGAAGTCCGGGGAGCAGGACGACCAGATCGCGCCCAGCGAGGCGGTGGCGAGGAACGCGACCAGCGTCTCGGGCACGTTCGGCGCGTACGCGGCGACCCGGTCCCCCCGGCCGACGCCCAGCCCGGCCAGGCCCGTGCGGACCCGGGCGACCTCCTCGGCCAACTCGCCCAGGGTGAGCGTCCGCCGGCCGCCCCGCTCGTCGCGGAAGACCACCGCGGGCCGGTCGGGCTCGGAGGCGGCCCGGCGCAGCGCGTTGGCCGCGTAGTTCAGCGTCGATCCGGTGAACCATTCGGCGCCGGGCATCGTCCCGGATATGACGGGCCCGTCACCACGCTCACCCACGACATCGAAGTAGTCCCAGACCGACGTCCAGAACTCACCCGGGGCGTCCACCGACCACTGCCACAGGGACTCGTAGTCACCGGGGCGGCCGAGCCACTCCATGTAGCGGGTGATCCTGGCGTCTCTCACGACCTCCGGGGTGGGTTCCCAGAGCAGCGCACCTTCCTCAACCATGGCCCCATCCTCTCGGCGGCTCGCCGGAATGTCATCCCCCGGGACCACACACCCTCGGGGCGTGTGGTGTGGGTCAGTCACGTAACCGCTCCACGGCGGCCCGTGCCGCGGTGCCGATCACCGCGTCGGCGCGGGGCTGGTTCTGCGCCGTGCCGTAGGAGCGGGTGAAGACCGCGACCGCGTAGCACCCGCCGTCGGGATACTCCACCACGCCGACCTCGTTGCGGATCGTGGGCAGCGTGCCGGTCTTGCCGCTGACCGCGACGTCGTCGTAGGGGAAGCCGGCGGCCAGCCGGTGCGGCCAGACCTGCAGGCCGAGCAGTCCGCGCATCGAGGCGCACGACTCGGCCGAGGCCGCCTCGTCGCGCCAGATCATGCTGAGCAGCCGGGTCATGTCGCGTGGGGTGCTCCGGCTGGTGCGCGCGGGGTCGAGCGCCCGGAGCCGGGCGATCACCGCGGGGTCGGTGGGCATCTCCTCCTGCCCGGTGTCCTCGACGATGCTGGCGAACAGGCCGCGGCAGTCGTGCTCGACCCATGTCCCGTCCAGGCCCGCGGCGGCGAGCATGGCGTTGACCGCCGGCAGGCCGACCCTGCGGATCAGGGTGTCGGCGGCGGTGTTGTCGCTCACCGCCATCATCAGGTAGGCCAGGTCGCGCAGGGAGATCGTCACGTCGTCGGCCATGACCGACACTCCGGTGGGCCCGGGAGTGTGGCCGTCCGCCATGACCGTGACCCGTTCGGACGGCTCCAGCCGTCCGGCGTCGGCCTGCCGGAAGAACTCCACCAGCAGCGCCACCTTGAACACCGAGGCCAGCACCACCGGCTCGTCGGCGCCGTGGGTGACCTCGGCCCCGGTGTCGACGTCCACCGCGTGCAGGTATCCGGTCACCCCGGCCGCGCGGAACAGCGCGCCGAGGTCGCTCATGCCAGGAATCCAGAGGAGGGCCTGGCACGGACCCGCCGCGCCGGCGCCGCACCGTCGTCCGTCATCCCGGCTTTCTCCTTCAGCACTCGTACGGCCACCGCCCCGAAGGTTACGGCAGCGTCGGCGGTCTGCCCCCGCCAGGCCGTGGACACCCGCCAGGCCAGCGGGCTGCCCAGCAGCGGCCTCCACCGCAGTCCGGGCAGCTCCACGCGGGGCCCGAAGGCGACGGCCGTGCCGGCCAGGACCAGCCCGAGGGTCTGGGCCTCGTGCACCTCCTCCGGGACGTATCCGTGGTGGCGGCACTCGGCGAGCGTCTCCTCGTGCAGGCCGGGCTCCCGGGGGAAGAGCACGAGCTGCCGGCCGGCCAGGTCGGCCAGGTGCACCGACGACAGCTCCGCGAGCGGGTCGGCCTCGGCCAGCACCACGCCGGGACGCTGGACGAGCACCGGGCCGAAGCTCAGCCCGGGGGCGGTCACCGGATGGCGGAGCAGGCCGACGTCCAGGGTGCCGTCGGTGAGCGCGATGACCTGGTCGGCGCTCCACATCTCGGCCGGGGCGAGCCGTACCTCGGGCACGCGCTCGCGGAACCCGGCGATCAGCGCCGCGATCACCGAGGATCCCAGGTCGGGCGGGACGCCCACGCGCAGCGCCGCGCCCTCCCCCCGCCCGGCCAGGTCCCGCAGCCGGTCCACCCGCGCGACGATCTCGCGGGCCTCGGCCAGCAGCAGCCGTCCCGGCTCGGTCAGCCGGACCTGGCGGCTGGAGCGGTCGAACAGCCGCACGCCGAGCTCCTCCTCCAGCCGCCGGATGCGCTGACTCAGCGGCGGCTGGGCCATGCCCAGCCGGACGGCCGCGTTGCCGAAGTGCAGTTCTTCGGCGACGACCGTGAAGTAACGCAGATGCCGCACGAGGTCCATGATCAGCGATTATATCTATTTCCATATCGATATCACTCACATACCAATATTGGACATATATGACATCCCTCTGGTCTCCTCGGTCCGCGAAGACAAGGGGGACGATCCATGAACCTGAAACACCTGGCGGCGGCCGTGCTGGTGCCGGTCACCGTGATCGGCGCGGGCGCCTGGGCGCTGCGTACCCAGGGGTCGGCCGAGGAGACGGCCCAGGAGTTCCTGACCGCCTGGGCCAGGCAGGACTACCCGGCCATGCGGGCGCTCACGGTCGATCCGCCGGGTGACTTCGACCGGTGGTACCGGCGTTTCCGCACCGACCTGAAGCTGTCCAAGGCCGCTTTCGCGGTCACCGGCGGCGCCGACTCCAAGGTCACCTTCCACGCGACGCTGGACGGGCCGGTCGACTGGTCCTACGACGGCTCGCTGACCCTGGTCGAGCACGAGCGGGCCTGGCGGGTGAAGTGGAGCCCGGCGGCGCTGCACCCTCGGCTCAAGCCCGGCCTGCGGATGAGGACCGTGCTGGTCAAGGCCGAGCAGGCGCCGATCCGGGCCGCCGACGGGACCCGTATCGACACCGCGGGCACGCCGGGCTCGGTGCAGCAGCTCGTCGAGGGGCTCAAGGAGAAGTACGCCGCCCGCCTCACCGGCGCCGCCTCGGCGCGGGTGGACCTGGTCCGGGGGACGGATCGGGTCGCCACACTGGCCACCGCCAAGGCCGTGGCGGGCAAGGAGCTGCGGACCACGATCGACCTGCGTGTCCACCGGGCCGCCGCCGCGGCCCTGGAGAAGGTGACCAAACCCGCCTCCCTGGTCGCGCTGCGGCCCTCGACCGGCGAGATCCTGGCCGTGGTCAACAAGCCCGGCGGGTTCAACCGGGCGCTGCTCGGCCACTACCCTCCCGGCTCGACCTTCAAGGTGGTCACGGCCTCGGCCCTGGTCGCCGACGGCATGACCGCGGGCGAGCGGGTGCCCTGCCCCGCCGAGCAGAACATCGGCGGCTTCCCGTTCCACAACGCCGGGTTCAAGGACTACGGCACGATCGCGCTGCGCGAGGCGTTCGCCCACTCGTGCAACACCACGTTCGGGCGGCTCAGCGTGGACCGGCTGGGCGGGGACCGGCTGGCCTCGGTGGCCGCGAGCTTCGGGTTCGGGGGTCCGGTGGAGCCCGGCGTGCCCGCCGTACGGGCGCAGTTCCCCGACCCCAAGGACGACACCGACCTCGCGTCGGCCTCGATCGGGCAGGGCCGCGTCCTGACGAGCCCGCTGAACATGGCCACCGTCGCCGCGGCGATCGCCGACGGCGCCTGGCGCCCGCCCCGGCTGGTCGACGCCGGCCTGCTGCCGGCGGCCCAGCCGAGGAAACTGGAGCCGGCCGTGGTACGGGCGCTGCGCACGCTGATGCCCGCGGTGGTGGTGGAGGGTACGGCCAGCGCGGTCTCCTTCCCCCGGGGCACGGCGGGCAAGACCGGGACCGCCGAGTTCGGCTCCGGCAAGGAGCCTCCCTCGCACGCCTGGTTCATCGGCTACCAGGGCGACCTGGCGTTCTCGGTGATCGTGGAGGGCGGCGGCGCGGGCTCCACGGTGGCCGCCCCCGTCGCGGCCCGTTTCCTCGCCGGGCTCGCCTAGTCCCGGCCGTCGAAGATCGAAAAGGGGCTTGGCGGACCGCGTCCGGGCGTGTTTCCCTGAAGGATGAGTGATCCTTTGAACGAGTGCGACCAGGCCGCGGCGGCCCTGGAGCTGGTGGCCGGCGCCGCCCGGCCCTACCTTGACACGCTCGGCGACCGCCCCGTCCACGACCACGGGGCCGACGGGCTGCTCGACCTGCTCGACGGCCCGCTCTCCGAACGCGGCGAGGGCACCCTCGACAGCGTCGGGCAGCTGCTGCGGGTCGGCACCGCGGCGGCGACGCACTCCTCCGGACCGCGTTTCTTCCACTTCATCGTCGGGGGGTCGACCCCGGCGGCCCAGGCGGGCGACTGGGTGACCTCGCTGCTGGACCAGGCCGGGGGCCTCTGGCTGACCTCGCCGTTCGCCGCCCGGGCGGAGACCGTCGTGCTGGGGTGGCTGAAGGACCTGTTCGGGCTGCCGCGGTCCTACGGCGGCGTGCTGACCCCGAGCGCGACCTTCGCCAACCTCACCGGGCTGGCGTGCGCCCGGCAGTGGTGGGGCGAGCGGCACGGCGCCGACGTGGCGGCCGACGGGCTGGCCGGGCTGCCGCGGATGCCCGTGCTGGCCGGCGGCTACCTCCATCCCAGCAGCCGCAAGGCGCTGCTGACGCTCGGCTGCGGCCGGGACGGTGCCCGGATCCTCGCCCGGGACCGGGCGGGCCGGGTCGACCTGGCGGCCATGGAGCGGGAGCTCAAGCGGATCGACGGCCCGGCGGTGATCGTCGGGAACGCGGGCGAGGTGAACACCGGCGACTTCGACCCCATCGACGACCTGGCGGACCTGGCCGAGCGGTACGGCGCCTGGCTGCACGTGGACGGCGCCTTCGGACTGTTCGCCGCGGCCTCGCCCCGCCTGTCGCACCTGGTCAAGGGGGTGGAGCGGGCGCATTCGGTGACCGCCGACGGGCACAAGTGGCTCAACGTCCCCTACGAGAGCGGGTTCGCGTTCGTCCGCGACCCGGAGCTCATGGGCCGGACCTTCGGCCCGTGGGGCGCGGCGTACCTCCCCGGCGGCGACGACCAGCACGTCAACTACAACTTCCTGGGCCCGGAGTCCTCCCGCCGCGCGCGGGCGCTGCCCATCTGGGCGACCCTGCGGGCCTACGGCAGGCAGGGTCACCGGGAGATGGTCGAGCGCCACCACGGGCTCGCCCTGCGGCTGGGCGGGATCGTCGAGGAGGCCGCCGACCTGGAGCTGCTCGCCCCGGTACGGCTGTGCGTGGTCTGCTTCCGCTACCGCCCGCCGGGCGTCCCCGAGGAGGAGCTGAACGCGCTGAACGCGTGGATCGGCCAGGAGCTGCTCGCCGACGGCCGGGTCTACGCCGGGACCACCACCTACCAGGGGATGACGGCCCTGCGGCCGGCCATCCTCAACTGGCGCACCACCGAGGCCGACATCGACCTGCTGGCCTCGGTCGTCCGCGAGATCGCCGCCCGCCGTACGGGATGAGCCGCCGCTAGCCGGGCCGGCGGGCCGGCGAGGTGAGCCCGGCCACCGCGGCGACGACCTCGGAGGGGTTGGACAGGTCGGGCAGGACCACGTCGGCCCCCGCCTCGTGGAGTTCGGCCGGGAGGGAGCGGCCGGTGGCGACCGCGATCATGGACGCTCCGGCGATCTTGGCCGCCTGGACGTCCCTGGCCGAATCACCGATCATCACGGTGTTGCCGCCGTCGAAGGTCCCGCCGTGCTTCTGCCTGGCCCGGCCCTGCGCGACCTGGAGCAGGGTGGCCTTGGGGTAGACCTCCTCGCCGTAGCCGCCGACCTCGAAGTCCACGTGCCGGTCCAGGCCGAAGGCGGTCAGCTTGTGCACGGCGTTGCTCTTGATCGTGCCGGTGAGCACCGACTGGACCACACCGTCGAGCCTGGCCACCGCCTTCAGCGCGTCGGCCGCCCCGGGCATCATCCGGCCGTCCTTGGCCAGACGCTTGCGCCTGGCGCCGAAGGTCTCGGCCAGCGCGTCGAGGAACTTCGGGAGGTGGCCGTCGTCGGCCACGACCCCGTTGAGGGCGAGCATCTCGAAGACGATCTCGGAGTCAGGGCGTCCGTTGTGCTGGGTCAGCTTGACCAGGGGCCGTCCGGTGACCTGCCGGAAGGCCTCCGCGTAGGCGTCGCGGGTGACGATGGACACGTCGACCAGCGTGAGGTCGATGTTCCACAGGACGAGGCGGCTAATCGTGGGCCTCCCGGAATGGGTGCGGATGCCCAGAGTACGGCCATCGCCGTCCCCGTCCGCCATCGATGCCCAGACCGTCCGGTCCCGGAGGGGCGGTCCCGGGCGGGCGGGGTCCCGGGCGGACGGTCCCGTCCCGGGCGGGCGGGGTCCCGGGCGGACGGGGGTCACGGGCGGGCGGCCCCGGAGCGGCGGTGGGTCCGGGCGGGTTCAGGCGTAGCCGATGGCGTCGGCGAGGGTGTCCACGACCGGGACGCCCAGCGCCTTCAGGTCCGCCCGGCTGGTCATGCCGCCGGTGTAGAGGACGGCCCGCGCCCCGACATGCCGGGCGGCGTGCGCGTCGTCCACGCTGTCGCCGATCACGAGCACGTCGGCGGGGTCGACCCCGAGCGCCGCGAGATGGGCCACCATCGAGTCGGCCTTGTGCCCGCCGGACGCGCTGCGCAGCCCGTCGATCCGGGTGAAGTGCCGGTCGATGCCGAACTCGGCGACTTTGGGCCCCAGCCGCTCGTGCGCCCACATCGACAGCAGCGACTGCCTGCCGCCCTCCCGCTCCCAGCTCGCCAGGGTGGAGGCCGCGTCCGCCGCGAGACCGCACTCCAGCATCAGCCGGTGGTAGTTGTCGTGGAAGCCGAGATCGAGCCGCTCCCACTCGCCGTCGAGGAGCGCGCGGCCGAGCATGCGCTCGTAGGCCGCCCAGATCGGTCGGGTGTAGACCGCGCGGAATCGGTCGACGTCGTAGGGGCCCAGCCCGTAGGGCTCGAACACCGCGTTCGTCGCCCCGACGACGGCGTCGACGTCGTGGAAGAGAGTGCCGTTCCAGTCCCAGACAATATGCTTCGTCATATCGGCTCAAGCCTAGCCAGTCGGTCGGACATTCCGCCGCCCCGCACGGCACGGGCGGGGTCCGCGAGGCGGGGACCCGCGGCCGGCCGGGGTGTCCGGCCCGCCGCGGGGTCCACGCTCACCGCGCCACGGGGGCGCTCAGCCGCAGGCCTTGCCGGTGGTGCCCTGCCCGTTCTGGCCGCCACGGCCCCCGTTCCACCGCACGCGGACCGAGCCCCACGCGCAGATGCGGGGGGCGTACATCATGTCGCCCCAGTGACGGCCGCCGTTGCCCGCCTTGAACCTGAAGGTGTCCGAGCCGCGGTCGGTGTAGACGCTGATCGTGCCCGACGCGGTGCTGGAGGTCGAGACCTCGGTCCAGTTGGTCTTGCAGGACCTCGACCACATGAGCCTGACCGTCCCGACCGTCTCCCTGGCCGGGGTCTTGACGGCGGCCGTCCGCACCACCTTCGCCGAGCGGGCGCAGCCCTCGCGGTAGGGGTCCTTGTGGTCGTAGGTGTGCGCGTCGGCCGGGGACGCCGCGAACAGGGCCAACCCGGCCGCGGCGACCGTGGCCGTGACTACTCGGATCTTCACTGACATCCGCTCCTTCTCGTCATGAGGCTGGCTGGACCGGAGTGATCTTAGTCACGACAGCCACGAAAAGGTCGGGAATCATTTATTTCTCGGCAATAGCGGTAAACCTCGGGCCCGGCTCCCGCGTCGTCACGCGCGCTCAGTCGAGCAGGTCGGGGATCTCCTGTGTGGCGTACCACATCAGCTCGTGGGCCTCGGCGCCGTCCACGGTGAACCTGGCGTCGTCGTCACCGCGGTCGGCCGCGGACAGCGCGGCGACGGCGGCCTCCACGTCCTCGGCCGCGCTCGGGTCGTCCACGTGGACCGCGGCGATCTTCGACAGCGGGACCGGCGCCGACAGCCGCACCCGGGCGCGCTCCTCCAGCCCGGCGCCCACGCTCACGACGTCGTCCGGCACCTCGGCGGCGATCACCACCCGGCGCGCGGCCACCTCCACCCCGTCCGCGCGGTCGGCGGCCAGCATCCGCAGGGACGCCCTGGCCGCCTCGGTCAGGGCGACGTACTCCAGCTCCTCGGTGTCACCCGAGACGTACCACTCGACCAACGCGGGGGTGACCGCGTAGCCGGTCAGCGGGGCCGGGCCGAACTCCCCCAGGGTGACCACACGGGCCAGCGCGGGGAGCGTGCCCGGCAGGTAGACGCGCATCCATGCCTCGATCTTCTGCTCCGACACCGGCGCCGGTCCGGCGCCGATCACCCATCGAGTGTGCCAGCCCCGGCGACCCGGCCGCGAGATCCGGGGTCCGGAAGGGGACGGCGAGCCGGACGGCGGACCTCAGCGCAGCGGCACGCCGAAGAGCCGCTCCAGCTCGGCGATGGTCAGCTCGGGGTCCCGGTGGTGCACGCCCACGATGCCGAGGGCGCGGGCGGCCGTGATGTTGGCCTCGATGTCGTCGACGAACACGCATTCGTGCCCCGCCAGGCCGACCCGGCCGAGCGCGTGCTCGAAGATCCTCGGCTCCGGCTTGCGCATGCCGATCTCCCCCGAGATGACGACCGCGTCGAAGACCTCGTCCCAGCCGTCCCGGGGATACTCGTTGGCCCAGGAGTTGGACAGCAGGCAGGTCCGCAGCCCGGCGGCGCGCGCCTCGCGGAGCATCACGTACATTGCCTCGACCCGCTGGAACCCGGCGAACATCCTGGCCAGCAGCCCCTCCGCGACCGGCGGCACGCCGTCCGTCGTCATCAGTCTGGCGGCCAGGTCCCGCTCGAAGTCCAGTCCGGAGATCTCGCCCCGCTCCAGGGCGTGGATCGTGTTCTCTCCGCTCTCGGAGCCCTCGTAGGCGTGCAGGATCAGCTCCCGCATCACCTCGCGGTAGTGGGCGGCGTCGATCCGGTCGGCGGCGATCCAGTGGGCGATCGCCTCGGACATCCCCACGGTGAGCACGCCTCCCCAGTCGATCAGCACACCCTTGAGCATCCCGCCTCCTCGTCTAGAACCGGGTCCAGATTAGGCATGGCCGGTGAGTGAGCCGGAAAGGGGTGGTGCAAAACTGACCGCCATGGACTTCGCGCTCAGCACGAAGGCGGAGGAATACCTCGCCAACCTGACCGATTTCATGGTGTCTCATGTGTATCCGGCGGAGCCGGTCTACCACGAGTGGCGGCTCGCGAAGGGCCACGGCAACCACGACCTGCCCCCGGTCGTCGAGGACCTCAAGGCCGAGGCCCGCTCGCGCGGCCTGTGGAACCTGTTCCTGCCCGACGAGTCCGGCATGTCGGTGCTCGACTACGCCAGCCTGGCCGAGGTCACCGGCCGCTCCATCGACCTCGCCCCCGAGGCGCTGAACTGCGCCGCCCCCGACACCGGGAACATGGAGGTCCTGCACATGTTCGGCTCGCCCGGACAGCGGGACCGCTGGCTCAAGCCCCTCCTCGCCGGGGAGATCCGCTCGGCGTTCGCGATGACCGAGCCCGCGGTGGCCTCCAGCGACGCCACCAACATCTCCACCTCCATCACCCGTGACGGCTCCGAATACGTGATCAACGGCCGCAAGTGGTTCATCACCGGCGCGGCCGACCCGCGCTGCGAGATCATGATCGTGATGGGCAAGACCGACCCGGACGCCCCCACGCACCGCCAGCAGTCGATGATCCTGGTCCCGATGGACACCCCCGGGGTGGAGATCGTGCGCCATCTGCCGCTCTTCGGCTACCAGGAGCAGCACGGCCATTCCGAGATCACCTTCACCGACGTCCGGGTGCCCGCCTCGAACCTCATCGCGGAGGAGGGCGACGGTTTCCGCATCGCCCAGGCGCGCCTGGGACCGGGCCGCATCCACCACTGCATGCGGGCGATCGGCATGGCCGAGCGCGCCCTGGAGCTGATGTGCTCCCGCGCCGCCAACCGCGTGGCCTTCGGCCAGACCCTCGCCCAGCAGGGCGTCGTCCAGCAGCAGATCGCCGAGTCCCGGCTGGCCGTCGACCAGGCCCGGCTGCTCACCCTGAGGGCCGCCTGGCTGATCGACACCGTCGGCGCCAGGGCCGCCGCCGCCGAGATCTCCGCCATCAAGGTCGTCGCCCCCAGGATGGCCTGCGAGGTCATCGACCGCGCCATCCAGGTCCACGGCGGCCTGGGCGTCTGCGACGACGTGCCGCTCGCCATGATGTACGCCCAGGCCCGCGCCATGCGCATCTTCGACGGCCCCGACGAGGTCCACATCCGCGCCGTCGCCCGCAGGGAGCTCAAGCCCTACCTCCTGTGAGGCCCCGGACGGACGGCCCGAGCCGGAGGTTTCCCGCCGAATGTCCGATTCAATGGCTGGACGGCGTTTCAGGCCCGCGGTTCGAGGAAGGCTAGGAGGAGTGGCCCCCGGGGCCAGATGGCCGCAGGTGAGAGGCGCCATCGGCCGCCCGCGGGCGCCACCGAACCGATCCCTCGACTCCTTCTGAGGAGGGGCGATGACCGTAAGCCAGACGGCTCGCGGAACGCGTGCCCGCACGTCGGCGTCGTCCGCCGCGGCCACCGGGCGCAGGACCACCGCGGCCGCCGGGCGCAGGACCGCCACGGCCGCCGGGCGCAGGACGGCAGGGCGCACGTCCGCGGAGGAGAAATCCACCGGGCAGCGGACCGCCGGGCGCAGGCAGGCGGAGCGCGGGCACGACGGGCAGGAGTTCACGCTGAACCTGCCGATGATGACCGTGCAGTTCCGGCCTCCCCAGCTCCACCTGCCCCAACTCCATCTGCCCCAGCTCCGCCTGCCCCACGTCAGCCGGCAGGAGGCCGGCCAGGCCATCGACGTCGCCAGGTCGTTCCTCCCGCCTCCGGAGCGGATGGCCTACTACGGCGGGCTCGGCGCGCTGGCGGTGGTGGGAGTGGTCGAATGGCCGGTGGCGGCCGCGATCGGCGTCGGAACGCTGATCGCCCAGCGCGCCCGCAAGGAGGGCGGGTCCGCTTCCCGGACGCCCACTGCCCGGACATCCACTGCCCGGTCGTCCACTGCCCGGTCGTCCACTGCTCGGACGTCCACGCCCCGGACGTCCACCGCCCGGACGCCCGCTCCTCGGACATCCACTGCCCGGACGTCCACCGCCCAGACATCCACGCCCCGGACGTCCACGCCCCGGACGTCCGCTGCCCGGACCGCGGCCGCCTCAGGCCACGCGAGCGCGTCCAAGTGATGACGGCCCAGTGAGAAGGCCGGCCGGGCCGTCGCCCCGTCGCGGCCTGACGACCTGAGTTTCCCTGCTGGAGAGCCGGATGTTCCTGTCGCGTGTGCTGACGCTTCCCACCGAGGCACTGTGGAGCGTCCTGCCCGGCGCGATACGGGAGACCCTGCCGCGCCCACGCGGCAGACGGAGCTGTCCCGGCGGGTTCCACCTCGACCTGCGCGTGATCGGCGGCCCGGGCACCGGGCAGGTGGCCCGGCGGCTCGAAGAGCTGCTGCTCGCGCTGGAGGGGGTGGAGCGGGCTGAGGTCAACGGCGCGCTCGGCACCGTCTTCGTGGGATGCGGCGAGGGCCTGGTCGACCTGGAGGAGCTGACGTCGATCGTCGAGGAGCTCGACACCCTCGACGCTCTCGGCGCCCTCGGCACCGAGGAGGACACCGGCCGGGACGAGGAGCAGGACCGGGTGTCGTCGCTGTCCAGCGTGGTGGAGCAGCACACCCGCGCCGGCATCAGGCTCGGCGCGAGCCTGATCGGCACCGGGCTGGCGTTCGCCGGGCGCGCGGCCCGCCTGCCGCCGCTGCTACCCGCCGTGCCCACCCTGCTGCACCTGGCCGAATCCACCCCCGCCGTCCGCGCCGGGCTGGAGCGCCGCCTCGGCCGGCCGGCCACCGGCGCCCTGTTCACGGCGGCGAACATCGTCACCAACACGCTCGCGCTGCGCCCGCTGGGGCTGCTGATCCACTCGGTCTCCTCCGCCGGCCGCTACCTGGAGGCGCGTGGCACGCAGCAGGCGTGGGAGCTGCACGGGCAGAAGCTGGCCTCCCGGGAAGGGACCTACCGGCACACCCGCGCGGCGCGGCGGCCACGCCCGGCTCCCATGGCGCACAGCCCCGTGGCACGGTTCGAGCGCGCCGTGGCGCCGGTGGCGCTGGGCGCCTCGGGGCTGACGCGCCTCATCAGCGACAGTCGCCGGCGGGGACTCGCCATGATGGTCTCGACGACGCCCAAGGCGGCCAGAGCGGGCCGGGAGTCCTTCGCCTGCGCGGTCGGGCGCGCGCTGGCCGGGCGCGGCATGGTCGTCCTCGACAGCGAGGCCCTGCGCCGTATGGACGGCATAGACACCGTCGTCCTCGACGCCGCCCTGCTCGATACGGGCGCCTGGGCGATCGATCGCGTCGTGCCCCTCGTCGACGGCGTGGACCCCGACGAGCTGCACGCACGGCTCTACACCCTCATCGACTTCACCGACCCGGGCGCGCCGCGGGAACGCGACACGTGGACGGCCGAGCCGCTGGCGGACCTGGCCGGGCTCGTCCCGGCAGCGGACGTCCCGCACTGGCAGGGCCGCGCGCTCCGGGCCGTCGGCGTGCGGCGGGAGGGCGCCCTGGTCGCCGTGGCCGGGCTGGCGCCGGAGGTCGACCCGCTGGCGGACGCCGTCGTCGCCGCGGCCAGGAGCGGGTGCACCGTGCTGCTGGCGGGAGGCGGCCAGGGGCTCGGCAGCCGGCTCGCCGTCGAGGAGGTCGTGCCTGGCGGTCCCCGGCTGGCCGCGTCGGTCCGCGCGCTCCAGGCGGCCGGTCACGGGGTCGCCGTGGTGTCGAGGCGCTCCGCGACGGCGCTGGCCCAGGCCGACCTGGGCATCGGCGTGCTGAGCCGGTCAGGCCGCGTGCCGTGGGACGCGGACGTGATCGGCGAGCTCGACGGGGTCCACCTGCTCCTGAGCTGCCTGGCACCGGCCAGGAGGGCGAGCGAGCAGTGCGTGTGGCTCAGCCTGGCGGGGGCGGCCGTCGGGGCCACGCTGACGGCCGCCGGAGCGCGGGAGGCGGCGGTGCGCAGGGCCCAGCTCGCGAACGACTGCACGGCCCTGGCCGCGATCGCCGTGGGTGAGTGGGCGGGCCGCAGCGCCGGGCGCGGGGCCTCCCCGGTCCGCGCCGACCGCACTCCGTGGCACGCCATGCCGGTCAAGGACGTGCTGTCCCGGCTGGGCTCCTCGCCCGGCGGGATCACCGAGGCGGAGGCCCGGCGGCGGCGCAGGACCGCACCGGGGCCGGGCGGCCCCGAGACCCCCGATTCGCTGCTGCGGGTGTCGGTCGAGGAGCTGGCCAATCCGCTGACCCCGGTGCTGGCGGCGGGCGCGGGCGTGTCGGCCGTGGTCGGCTCGGTCTCCGACTCGGTGCTGATCGGCACGGTCCTGGTCGTCAACGCGCTCATCGGCGGGGGTCAGCGGTTCGCCGCCGACCGGGCGCTGCACCGGCTGACCGAGTCCGTCGCCGCCCGCGTACGGCTCCGCCGTCCCCACGCGAGCGTGGGGGCGGCCGCCGACGACCTCGTGGCGGGCGATGTCGTCGAGCTGCGCGCCGGCGACGCCGTACCCGCCGACTGCCGCGTGCTCAGGGCGGTCGGCCTGGAGGTCGACGAGGCGGCCCTGACCGGTGAATCCCAGCTCGTCGCCAAGTCGCCGGCCCCCGTCAGCGCCCCCGCCGTCGCCGACCGCAGCTCGATGGTCTACCAGGGCACGACCGTGGCGGCCGGCCATGGCCTGGCCGTGGTCGTCGCGGCCGGCGAGGCGACCGAATCGGCCCGGACCGCGAGGCTCACCGTGGACAGCCGCCCGCCGACCGGCGTGCAGCTCCGGCTGCGGGCGCTGAGCCGGAAGGTCCTCCCGGTCGCGCTCGGCTCCGGCGTCGCCCTGCTCGTCACCGACCTGCTCCGCGGCAGATCGCTGCCGGAGGCGCTCGCCCCCGCGGTGAGCCTCGCCGTCGCCGCCGTGCCCGAGGGGCTGCCCTTCGTCGCCTCGGCCGCGGAGCTGGCCGCCGCCCGGCGGCTGTCGACCCGTAACACCCTGGTGCCCGTCCCCTCCACGATCGAGGCGCTCGGCCGGGTGAACGTTCTCTGCTTCGACAAGACGGGGACGCTGACCGAGGGGCACATCAGCCTGCGGTGCGTCTCGGACGGGCGCGCCGAGCGCCCGATGGAGGAGCTGCCGCCCGGCCTGAGGCGGATCGTCGCCGCCGCGCTGCGCGCGAGCCCGCGCCATGAGGACGGGCGGCCCATCCCCCATCCGACCGACCGGGCCGTGCTGGACGGGGCCCGGCGGCTGCACGTCACCCCCGAGGACGGGCCGGGCACCTGGCGGAGGGTCGACGAGCTCCCCTTCGAGCCGGGGCGCGGCTACCACGCCGTGCTCGGGCTGGGCGGCTCGGGGCACCTGCTGAGCGTCAAGGGCGCTCCGGAGGTCGTCCTCACCCGGTGCGTGAGCGTGCTCCGCGACGGCGGCCCCGTCCCGCTCGACGGAGCCGCCAGGGCCGGGCTGGAAAGAGAGATGAACAGGCTCGCCCGGCAGGGGTACCGGATGCTCGCGGTGGCCGAGCGTCCCGCCTCGGACCGGCGCGACCTCGACGAGTCCCGCATCGGAGAGCTGGTCTTCCTGGGCTTCCTCTGCCTGGCCGACCCGGTCCGGCCCACGGCGGCCGAGAGCGTCGACCGCCTGACGCGGGCGGGGGTCCGGATCGTCATGATCACAGGCGACCACCCGACCACCGCCGAGGCGATCGCCGCCGAGCTCGGCGTGCTGAACGGCGCGCGGATCATGACGGGGCCGGAGCTGGACGACCTTGACGACGACGCCCTGACGGAGGCGCTGCCGGAGGTGACGGTCTTCGCCCGGACCACTCCGGCGCACAAGGCCCGGATCGTCGAGTGCCTGCGCCGTTCCGGCATGGTCGTGGCGGTGACCGGCGACGGCGCCAACGACGCCCCGGCGATCCGCGCCGCGGACGTGGGGATCGCCCTCGGGTCCCGGGCCACCCCGGCGGCGCGGACCGCCGCCGACGTCGTGGTGACCGACGACCGCATCGAGACGATCGTCGACGCGATCATCGAGGGCCGGGCCATGTGGAGTTCGGTCCGCGACGCCCTGAGCATCCTGCTCGGCGGCAACATCGGGGAGATCGTCTTCGCGGTCGGCTCCAGCCTGGCCACCGGCCGCAACGTGCTGAACGCCCGCCAGCTCCTGCTGGTCAACCTGCTCACCGACATGCTGCCGGCGATGGCGGTGGCCGTCCGGCCCCCGGCGGCGGCCAGCCCCGAGCGGCTGCTCGCCGAGGGCCCGGAGGCCTCGCTGGCGACCTCCCTGACCCGGGACATCTACCTGCGCGCCGCCATCACGGCGGGCGCGGCCGGGGTCGCCTGGTCGATCGGACGGATGACCGGCACACGGCGGCGGGCGGGCACGATCGGGCTGGTCGCCCTGGTGTCGGCCCAGCTGTTCCAGACCCTGGCCCTGGGCGGCCGGGACCGCGTGGTCGCGCTGGCCGCGCTGGCGTCGCTCGCCGTTCTGGGCCTGGCCGTCTCGCTCCCGGGCCTGTCCGGGTTCTTCGGCTGCCGCCCGCTCGGGCCCGTGGGGTGGGCCATCGCCCTGGGGAGCGCCGCCGCCGTCACCGTCGCCGGGATGGCGTTGCGGATGCCGGCCCGCGAGACGTCATCGGCCGTTCACTGAACAGTCACCTCAGGGCGGATTTTCGTATAACTTCGTCCTGAAATATCCCCTTAAGAGCTTTTTAGTGGCTGTGAGGTTGTTATGTCTGAATTCCTGGCCTCGGTTCTCGCCAAGGCGGCTTTCCTCCTGCTCGAAGCGCTCGTCATGCGCATCGTGCAGTCCCTCGTGCTGACGATGGCCCGGCGCGGCGGGCTCCAGCCCGCGTAGCGGAGCCCCGCCGGGCGGACACGGCCGCGGCCGGCCCGGCCGCGTCAGCGGGCCCGGTCCTTGATGAGCTGGGCGACCTTGCGGTGCTCGGCCGAGCGCAGCACCCGCTCGGCCCGGGCCGGGTCGGCGACCGGCGCCCTGTCCAGCAGGCCCCGGGCCGCCTTCAGCTTCAGCAGCCGCCGGACGGACTGGTCGAGCCGGGCGGCGGAGATCTTCCCGGACTTCACCGCGGCCAACACCGCCTGGTACGCCGTGGGGAAGTCCGGCGGCATCAGCAGCAGGTCGGCTCCGGCCTGGATGGCCCGCACGGCCACCTGCCCGTCACCGTACTTCTTGCGCACCCCCGCCATGTCCAGCGCGTCGGTCGAGACGACCCCGTCGAAGCCGAGCTTCTGGCGGAGCAGTCCGGTCAGGATCGGCTTGGAGAGCGTGGCCGGATCGCCGGACGGGTCGAGCTTG
Source organism: Streptosporangium sp. NPDC003464 (assembly GCF_053588315.1). Classification (NCBI taxonomy): domain Bacteria; kingdom Bacillati; phylum Actinomycetota; class Actinomycetes; order Streptosporangiales; family Streptosporangiaceae; genus Streptosporangium; species Streptosporangium sp. NPDC003464. The sequence goes on from NZ_JBSFPS010000148.1 coordinate 20,378, forward strand.
GGCATGACCACGTGGGCACTCATGATCGCGTCGATGTTCTTGCCGATGGCGGCGGCGAACGGGGGCGCGTCCAGCTTGCTCCACTGCGACAGGGAGTGCTGGATCACCGGCAGCCCGGTGTGGCTGTCGACGTTGGTGTCGCCGTGGCCGGGGAAGTGCTTGGCCGTGCTGGCGATCCCGGCGTCGTGGAAGCCCTGGACCGCGGCGGCGACCATCGGCGCGACCTTCTTCGGGTCCGAGCCGTAGGCCCGGGGGCCGATCACCGGGTTGCGCGGGTTGATGTTGACGTCGGCGACCGGGGCGAAGTCGAGGTTGATGCCGAGGGCACGCAGCTCGGTGCCGGTGACCTCGGCCGCCTTCCGGGCCAGCGAGGGATCTCCGGTCGAGCCGATGACCGAGGCCCCGGGCATGTCGGTGACCAGCGGGGCGAGCCGGGAGACCCGGCCGTTCTCCTGGTCCGCGCCGATCAGCAGCGGGATCTCCGGCGACGCCTTCTGCAGCCCGTTGGTCAGCGCCACGATCTGCCGGGCGTTCTTGACGTTGCCGGCCCAGGGGAACAGGATCACCCCGCCCGGCCGGTATTTGGCGACCGCCTTGGCCGGGGTGCCCACCCCGAACCGCGCCTGGTTCTCCCCCGACGTCGTGTCCGCCGCCGCGCCGTACAGCACGGGCATGAAGAGCTGCCCGACCTTGTCCTCCACGCTCATCCGGCCGAGCACGGCCTCGACCTGCGAGCCCCCCGAGGGCTTGGGCGTGGCCGGCGGTGCGGGGGTGGCGCCCGTGGCGGCGTCGGCGACCTGCCCGGCCGCGGGCCTGACGGGCGGGGTCGCCCCCGCCCCCGCGCACCCGGCCACCATAGTGGCGATCACTGCCAGACCAGTCGTACGAATGCACCGAACCATGGGACCCACGCTATCCGCGTCGGCGACCGGAGACACCCGGCCCGACCACTTACGTGGGTCCCGCCCCTTCCGTCACAGGGCCAGTCCGGCCAGTCCGGGCAGCTGGGAGCGGGCGGCGGCGCGCGCCTCCGGCGCGGAGACGGTGGTCATCGCGGACTGCGCGGCCAGGAGGCACTGCTCCCGGGTGTGCCGCGACAGCGCCGCCCGTACGGCGGGCAGCGCGGGGGCGGCCATCGACAGCGAGGTGACGCCGAGCCCGACCAGCACGCAGGCGAGGACCGGGTCGCCCGCCGCCTCCCCGCACACCCCGCACGGCCGGCCGCGCTCGACGGCCCCGGTCACGGCCAGCGCGACCAGGTCGAGCAGCGCGGGCTGCCAGGCGTCCTGCAGCGCGGTCAGCGCGCCCACCTGCCGGTCGGCGGCGAAGGTGTATTGGGCCAGGTCGTTGGTGCCCAGCGAGAAGAAGTCCGCTTCCTGGGCCAGGTCGGCGGCGCGCAGGGCGGCCGACGGGATCTCGATCATCACTCCCGCCTCCGGCAGCCCCGCCTCCCTGCAGGTCGCCACGTACCAGGCGGTCTCCTCGGCGGTGGCGACCATCGGGGCCATCACCTGGAGCTTGGCCGAGGAGCGGGCGGCCGCCCTGGCCAGGGCGGCGAGCTGGGTGTTCAGTATCTCCGGGTATGCCCTGAGCAGCCGTAGCCCGCGCTGCCCCAGCGCCGGGTTCGGCTCCGCCCCCGGCGGCGGCAGGAAGGCCAGCGGCTTGTCGGCCCCCGCGTCGAGCGTCCGCACGACCACCCGGCCTCCCGGGAAGGCGTTCAGCACCTCCAGGTAGGCGGCCTCCTGCTCCTGCTCCGACGGCGCCGCCGTCCGGTCCAGGAAGAGGAACTCGGTCCGGTAGAGGCCGACGCCCTCCGCGCCGTGCTCCAGGGCGGCCGCCACGTCGCGCGGCCCGCCGATGTTGGCCAGCAGCGGGACGGCGTGCCCGTCGGAGGTCATCCCCGGCCCGGTGGCGGCCGCGAGCACGGCGTCCCTGGCGGCGGCGGCGTTCCTCGCCGTGACCACCTCCTCCTCCGTCGGCGCGGGCCGTACGAGCCCGGAGGCCCCGTCCACCAGCACCGGCGTGCCCGGCGCGATCGCGGTCGCCCCCGGGCAGGCGACGACGGCGGGCACCCCCATCGCGCGGGCGAGGATCGCGGTGTGGCTGGTCGGCCCGCCCTGCTCGGTGACGAAGGCGGCCACCACGTCCCGCGACAGCAGCGCGGTGTCGGCGGGGGCCAGGTCGCGGGCGATGAGGACGTACGGCTGCGCCGCCCGGACCGGCAGGCCGGGCACCGGCAGACCCTCGATCACCGCGATGGCGCGGTCCCTGACGTCGTCCAGGTCGGCGGCGCGCGCGCCCAGGTATCCCCCCGCCGCGACGAGCAGCTCGCGATAGGCGCCGAACGCCTCGTAGACCGCGCGGGCCGCCCCCGTGCCCGCGTCGATCAGCTCGGCCACCCCGACGGCGAGGCCGGGGTCACGGGCCATCAGCGCCTGGGCGCCCAGGATCTCCTGGGCCTCGCCGCCCGCCCGGACCCCCCGCGCCTCCAGGTCGGCGGCGACCCGCTCCAGTGCCTGCGCGGCCCTGGCCCGCTCCGCCCCGGCGTCCCCCCCGTGGCGGGCGCCGGGCTCGGGCACCGGAGCCTCGTGCGCCATGACGTAACCCGGTCCGAGGCCGACCCCCGGACTCACGCCCACCCCCGAGAGCGCGGTCATGGTGCCGAGGCTATGAGGGCGAGTTTGTCCACGATCTCCTCGGCGCCCTCGCCCTCGGCCGCGATCACCACGGTGTCGCCCTGGCGGACGTCGAGCGACAGCACCGCGAGAATGCTCTTGGCGTTCACCGGCTGGCCGCCGCCCTTGGCGACGGTGATGTCCACCGGCGCCGCCGCCGCGGTCTGCACGAACGTCGCCGCGGGGCGGGCGTGCAGACCGACCTCGGACTCAACGGTGACTTGGCGCTGGGCCACGTGTTCCTCCTGCGAATCAGGCCGGGCGGTCTAGACCGCCCGGCTCATCCATGGGCCGACGGGGGCCATTCGACCCCCGTCAGATCGGCGACGACGATATCCGCCTCGGTGAGTTCGGTGCCCGCGTGGGTCGTCGCTATGCCCACACACCTCATACCCGCCGCCTTGGCCGCCGCAATCCCGGCGATCGAGTCCTCGAACGCGACGCAGTGCGCCGGATCGACGGAGAGGCGGCGGGCGGCCAGCAGGAACCCCTCCGGGGCGGGCTTGCCCTCGACCACGTCGCGGGCCGACACGAGGACCCGCACCAGGTCGCGTATCCCGACCTCCGCCAGCCGCTCCTCCGCCCACTCCCGGGAGGCGGAGGTGACGACCGCGATCGGCGAGCCGTGCGCCGAGACCCTGCGGACCAGGTCGGCGGCGCCGGGCACCGGCACGACGGCGGGCAGGCCGGGATGGTCGTTGAAGGACATGACCTCGCTGATCAGGTCGTCGATCCGCCTGCCGGGGAAGAGGTCGGCCCGCTCGGCCAGGACGTCGCGCCCGCGCCGGCCCATGAACCCGCGCAGCACGACCTCGTCGTGGACCACCCCGTGGTTGTCGAGCAGCATCGCCCACATCGCCATGCTCCGGTGCTCACTGTTGATCAGTGTGCCGTCCAGGTCGAACAGCGCGGCGTCCATGGCCGTCCTCGCCTCCAGGTCTCCGTCGTCCCCGCGGAAGGTGCTCCTGTGAGCGACCAACGCCCGCCGCCCGGAACCTCATCCCGGACGGCTCACCTCCACAGGAAGAGTTCGTCCCCCGTGCGGACCGCGCCCTCGGCGAGTGTGGTGACGGACCCCTCGGTGGCGTCCAGCGCCACGACGGGGCAGACGGGGGAGCGGCCGCCCGCCTCGACCTCCACGGGGTTCCACGCCACCACGGGCTGTCCGGCCCCCACCCGGTCCCCCTCGGACACCAGCAGCTCGAAACCCTCCCCCTTGAGCTGCACGGTGTCGATGCCCAGGTGGACCAGGACTCCCCGGCCGTCGTCGCCGACGACGACGAACGCGTGCGGGTGCAGTTTCACGATCTTGCCTGTGATGGGCGAGACCGCCTCGCCCGGCTCCCTGGCCGGCTCGATCGCCATGCCGGGCCCCACCAGGCCCTCCGAGAACACCGGGTCGGGCACCGCCCCAAGACCCACGGCCGCCCCCGCGACCGGGGCCAGAACTGTGGTCATCACACCCCCTCGGCCGTCCCCGCCGCGAGTACAGGCCGGCCCGGCGCTCCAGCGCGCTGGCCCCTGGCGTCATGAACGCTCCGAGTGCCAGCCGGTGATCCTGGATCGAGGTGACGCCGGAC
>NZ_JBSFPS010000149.1:0-24316 GCF_053588315.1 Streptosporangium sp. NPDC003464
AGGGTGGTGCCGTTGCGCCCCAGCATGAAGACCTCGTAGCCGATGAGGGCCACACCGACGATGAGTGTGTTCACCATCGACTGGAGGAAGATGTTGCCGGTCACCTCGTAGGTGGCCGGGTCGAACGACACCCTGAACGGCAGCGAGGCCACGAACCCGACGATGCCGGCGGGGATGCCCACGATCAGGAGGTCGAGGATGCGGGCCACCAGGCGCTGCCACCACTCCGCGAGCGGAGCGGGGGCGCCGGGAGGCGTCGCGCCCTGCGGCGCGTATCCCTGGCCGTAGGCGGGAGCCTGCTGGCCGTAACCCTGCTGCTGCCCGTAGGCGGGCTGCTGGCCGTACGCCTGCTGCTGGCCGTACGCCTGCTGCTGCCCGTAGCCCTGCTGGGCGTCCTGCTGGCCGTAGGCCGGAGCCTGCTGGCCGTAACCCTGCTGCTGCCCGTAGGCGGGCTGCTGGCCGTAGCCCTGCTGCTGCCCGTAGTCCGGCTGGGCGGGCTGCTGGCCGTAGGACTGCTGCTGGCCGTAGGACTGCTCCTGGGTGGGCTGACCGTAGGCACCGGTCCCCGACTGCTGACCGTAGCCCTGCTGGCCGTAGGACTGCTCCTGGGCGGGCTGGCCGTAGGCGCCGGTCACCGGCTGCTGGCCGTAGCCCTGCTGCTGCCCGTAGGCGCCGGTCCCCTGCTGCTGACCGTAGGCCTGCTGCTGCCCGTAGTCCGGCTGGGCGGGCTGCTGGCCGTAGGACTGCTGCTGCCCGTAGGCGGGCTGCTGGCCGTAGCCCTGCTGCTGGCCGTAGTCCGGCTGGGCGGGCTGCTGCCCGTAGGCGGGCTGCTGGCCGTAGGCGCCGGTCACCGGCTGCTGACCGTAGCCCTGCTGCTGACCGTAGCCCTGCTGCTGACCGTAGCCCTGCTGCTGACCGTAACCGGGCTGGGTCTGCCCCGGACCGGTGTGCGGCTGTGAGGCATCCGATCGATATCCCACAATTGTCACGTCGGGATCATGTTCGCCAGGGGCTCGACCCGCATTGTGCTGTCCGTACTCCGGCTGTCCCGACGGTGTGCGATCGCGGTCGGGATCATCCTGATACGGCGGCTGTCCGGTGCTCACCGCGTCACCTCACTACTTCGACGGCGCATGTGGCCATATGTGAGGCTCACATGCTTGCTGCAGCACAAGGTATCGAGATAGGTATCAACAGTCATCTTTCTGATCGGTAACCGTCAAGGTCACGTCAGCCCTGATCGCGCGTCAGATGGAGCAGCATCCGGGTGTTTCCCAAGGTGTTCGGCTTGACGTGCTCAAGATCGAGGAACTCGGCGACACCCTCGTCATATGAGGCGAGAAGTTCGGCGTAGACCTCCGGGGAGACGGGCGTGCCCTGAATCTCGCGGAATCCGTGCCGGGCGAAGAACTCGACCTCGAAGGTGAGGCAGAAGACCCTGCGGAGTCCGAGTCCGCCGGCGGTGCGGATCAGCTCGGAGACGATCTTGTGGCCGATGCCCAGCCCCCGGCAGGCGGGGTCGACGGCGACGGTGCGGATCTCGGCGAGGTCCTCCCAGAGGACGTGGAGCGCCCCGCAGCCCACGACCGCGCCGGCCCGCTCGGCCACCCAGAATTCCTGGATGTCCTCGTACAGGGTGACCGTGGCCTTCTCCAGGAGGCGCGGGCCGGCTCCTCCGTAGGTGTCGACGAGCCGCCGGATGGCGCGCACGTCCGGCGTGCGGGCACGCCGTACCGTGACCGCGGCCGCGTCCGGAGCGGCCTCCGACCGGCCCGGCGGCCCCTGCCCCGCGTCCACGCCCGCCGCGTCGGCCTGCGGCCGCCCCACGGTCCCGGCGCCGTCCGCGGCCGGGGTGGAGGAATGCTGCGCAACCTGCTCCATGACCGATCAGCGTACGTCCTCGGAGCGCTCGAATTACGGCTCACCCTTAACTCGTGACCCATAGCCACCAGATGACCCTCAGTAGTTGATTCATGACGCTGGGCTGAAGGTGTGGACGGAGGAGCGGAACTCGCCTTTCACATGGTCATGGAGCTGCGGAGACCTCCGGCCGAGCCGCCCCGGCGCCCCATAAAACCAGCTTGGAGTGCATGTCGATCATGAAGTCGCGTGATCTCCTCGTGACATTTCAGTTGTGAAAGCTCTACCGAGTTTGTAGTTCTGGTTGAGCATGAACCTCCAATTGCACTAATGTCCGTGCTCGATGTCAGCGATGTTAAAGCGCTGAACCGCCGAATCCCCGGACCCGGGGAACCGGGGACCCACCCTTTAGTCCCCCGGGGTGAATCCGAGGTGGCACCAGCACCCTCGGTAGGGCTGCCTCCGGCCCGAACCCGTCAGCTAACCCGGTAGGCGGCCGAGAGAGGAGCCTGTTGGTGAAGCGCACGCGTGACCGTGGGAGAGAGCGCGCGGGCAGACATGCCCGCCGTCGAGAACACGCCTCACGTGGACTCACCCGCCGCATGACGGTCATCGGACTGGCGTTCGCCTCCCTGACCCTCGGCACCCCTCTGGTCTCGGCCACCGCCGACCCGCAGCCCGGTCTCCAGGAGCTCGCCAAACAGGTCGAGAAGCTGCACACCGAGATCGAAACGCTCACCGAGCAGTACAACGGCGGGCGGGTCAAGCTCAAGCAGGCGCAGCGCGCCGCCGCGAGCGCCAAGAAGACCCTCGCCGTCAGCGAGTCCGAGCTGGCGGCCCGGCGCACCAAGGCCAGTCTCCTGGCGCAGAGCAACTACATGTCGGGGGGCCTGGGCTCGACCCTCGCCTTCACCCAGTCCGCCGACCCCGACACCTTCCTCGACCTGGCGACCACGAGCTACGCCCTCCAGCAGCAGCAGAACGAGGAGGTCGCCCAGGTCGCCCAGGCGATCAAGGCCGCCGAGCGGGCGCAGGCCGGCGCCAAGGCCCGCACCGCCGAGGTCAAGGACCTCCTGTCCGACATCGGCGCCAAGCGCACCAAGATCGAGCGGCTCGTCACCAGGGTCGAGAGCGACCTCTTCAGCGAGGTGCGCAGCCGGGCCAAGACCACCCGGGGCAACCGGGTGAAGATCAGCGTGCCGGTCGTCGGCAGCGGCAAGGCCGCCGAAGCCGCCCGCTGGGCGCTCAGCCAGCAGCTCAAGCCGTATGTCTGGGGCGCCGAGGGGCCCAACTCCTTCGACTGCTCCGGCCTGGTCATGTGGGCTTACCAGAAGGTCGGCATCAGCCTGCCGCACTACACCGGCGACCAGTGGACCGCGGGCACCCACATCTCCAAGGAGCAGCTCCGCCCGGGCGACCTGGTCTTCTTCTACAGCGACCTGCACCACGTCGGGATCTACATCGGCGCCGGCCTGATGGTCCACGCCCCCCAGACCGGTGACGTCATCCACATCGCCTCGATCGAGAACCGGCCCTTCGCCGGAGGCGTCCGGGTCGCGGACTGAGCCGCCGGGCCTGGGGCCGCGGCGGCCGGGGTCTCCGGGATCCCTTACCGAGGCCGGATCCTTGACTGAGGCCGCGACCGCGATCCCCCTGCCGAGGTCGCGGACCGCGGGTTCCTGCCGAGGCCGCGGGCCGGGCGGCGGGCCGGCCCTCCGCAGGAGCTAGATCAGACGGCGGCGGGCGGCCCAGGCCACGGCCTCGATCGCCGTGGCGACACCGATGCGGTCGCAGATCCCACGGAGTCTGCGCCGGACGGTCCGGCCACTGATGTCGAGACGACGCCCCACCCGGTCCACGGTGACGCCCTTGGCAAGTTCTGCCAGGAGCACGAGATCTTCGTCACTTAGACCGATCTCGCCCATGCCCAGGAGGCTTTCGCCGCGACGGGAATCCACTTCGGGATATGCCATCTGGAGTCGCTCCCCCCGCACTGAACTCAGGCGTGAGTATGTTGGAATCAAGGCCGCCCGTCAGGAACGGTAAACGCCTTGTTCAAAGGTCGTCAAGCTCCGATCTCCATAGGGGCGACGGACGCTATTGACATAGCGTCCGCTACGTGAAGTACTCATGATATGTCAGTGCCTTTGCGGTTAAGTCGCAGCCAAGCCAAGGCGCGCACCCGCAAGCGCCTGCTGGCCGCCGCGGGCGAAGTCTTCGCAGAACAAGGTTTCGCCGGGGCCTCGGTCGACGAGATCGCCTCCAGGGCGGGCCACACGGTCGGTGCCGTCTACTCACATTTCACCGGAAAAGATGACCTCTTCCTCGCACTCTTCGACGAGCACGCCGCCCACCCCCTTGACGGCGTCGGGGAAATCCCCTCCCAATGTGAGGACGACGAGACCGCCTTTGCGGCATTCGGCGACTATCTGGCCGGGGTGGCCGATCGACACACGGCCTGGAGCACGCTGGAAATGGAGTTTCTGCGCTATGCGCTGACCCGGCCGGAATTACTCGACCGTCTGGCCGCCCGCTGGTGGGCCCCCCGTACGGCTGTCGCCCGCCTGGTGGCCCCGCGCTGCGCGGCACACGACCCGGCCGCCGTGGCGACCGCGATCATCGGGCTCTTCGAGGGGCTCGTCACGCAACGCCGCGTCGACCGCGCCGCGGTGCCGTCCGAGCTGTTCGCCGAGGCGCTGCGCTGGCTCATGGCCGGGCTGGCCCGCACTCCCGGGAGAGCGAGGGCGGACACACCGTGAGAGCCGCCGTGAGAGCCCAGGAGCCGACTGCGGTGAGGTCCAGGTGCCAGGCGGTGAGAACCCGGAAGCCGGCGGCGGTGAACGGCTGAGAGCCGGCGAACGTGGGAACCGGCGAACGTGGGAACCCGGGAGCTGAGCGCCCGGGAGCCGGGACTCCTCGCGACGGCGCCGGGCCGGGCCGACCGAGCCGGGGCCCGGCGGGCAAGACCCGGAGCCGGGGTCCGGCGGGCGAGAGCCGAGGCCCGGCGTACGAAACCCGGGACCCGCGTGCGAGACCCGGGGCCGCGCACGAAACCTGGGGCCCGCGTGCGATACCCGAGGCCGGCGGCGGGGGAGGCCCCGCCGCCGGCCCCGGTCTCCGGAAGGCTCAGCCCGCCGGCTTGACCAGCGGGAACAGGATCGTCTCGCGGATGTTCTTGCCGGTGAAGGCCATGACGAGGCGGTCCACGCCGAGCCCCATGCCGCCGGTGGGCGGCATGGCGTACTCCAGGGCGGTCAGGAAGTCCTCGTCGAGCTGCATGGCCTCGGGGTCGCCGCCCGCGGCCAGCAGCGACTGCTCGGTGAGGCGGCGGCGCTGCTCGACCGGGTCGACCAGCTCCGAGTAGGCGGTGCCCAGCTCGGTGCCGAAGCCGATGAGGTCCCACTTCTCGGTCAGCATCGGGTTGTCGCGGTGCTGACGGGTCAGGGGGGAGGTCTCCAGCGGGTAGTCCATGACGAACGTGGGCTGGATGAGGGTGTGCTCGACGAGCGCCTCGAAGATCTCCTGGACGAGCTTGCCCTGGCCCCACTTGGGGTCCCAGTGGATGTCGTGCGCGTCGGCGTGCTTGCGGACCTGCTCCAGCGGGGTCTCGGTGGTGACCTCCTCGCCCAGCGCCTCCGAGACCGCCCCGTAGAGGGTGATCCTCGGCCACTCCGGCAGGCCCAGGTCGATCTCCTGGCCCTCGTAGGTCACCACGGAGTGGCCGAGCGCGGCCACGACCGCGCTCTGGATCATCCGCTGGGTCAGGTCGGCCATGTCGTTGTAGTCGAGATAGGTGCCATAGGCCTCGAGCATGGTGAACTCGGGGTTGTGGGTGGCGTCCGCGCCCTCGTTGCGGAAGTTGCGGTTGATCTCGAAGACCTTCTCGATGCCGCCCACCACGAGCCGCTTGAGGTAGAGCTCGATCGCGATGCGGAGGTAGAGCTCCATGCTGTAGGCGTTGATGTGGGTCTTGAACGGCCGGGCCGTGGCTCCGCCGTGGATCGGCTGGAGCATCGGCGTCTCGACCTCCAGATAGCCCTCGCCGTGCCAGAAGTCACGGATCGCCCGCACGACGGCGCTACGGGTGTAGGCCATCTTCCGCGCCTCGTCGTTGACGATGAGGTCCAGATAGCGCTGACGGACCCGCGCCTCGGGGTCGGTGAGCCCGGCGTGCTTCTCCGGCAGCGGGCGCAGGCACTTGGAGGTGATGGCCCAGCGGTCGGCGAGGATGGACAGCTCGCCCCTGCGGGAGGTGATGACCTCGCCCTCGATGCCGACGTGGTCACCGAGGTCGACGTCACGCTTCCACGCCGCCAGGGACTCCTCGCCCACCTTGTCCAGGGAGATCATGACCTGGAGGTCGGCGGAGCCGTCGCGGATCGTGGCGAAGCAGAGCTTGCCGCCGGTCCGGGAGAGCATGACCCGGCCAGTGACGCCCACCCTGTCGCCGGTCGCGGTGTCAGCGATGAGATCGGCATATTTTTCACGGATCTCGGCGTTGGTCGCGGTGCGCGGGAAGTTCACCGGGTAGGGGTCGACGCCCTCGGAGCGGAGGCGGTCGAGCTTCTCCCGGCGCACGCGCATCTGCTCGGGCAGATCCTCGGCTGGGTTCGTCACTTCATCGGTCACAGGGCAAGGTTACCGATGTCCGTGCTAGGCGGTGTTACGGTGATAGATCAGGCGGAGCCCGATCAGCGTGAGCCACGGCTCGTGCACGTCGATCGAGCGCGCCTCGCTCACCACGAGCGGCGCCGCACTGCCGGTGGCGACGACGGTGACGTCGTCCGGGTCCTCGGACAGCTCGGCCGCCATGCGCTCGACGATCCCGTCCACCTGACCGGCGAAGCCGTAGATGATGCCCGCCTGGAGCGCCTCGACCGTGTTCTTGGCGATCACCGAGCGGGGCCGGATCAGCTCCACCTTGTGGAGCTGGGCCCCGGCCGCGGCCAGCGCGTCCACCGAGATCTCGATGCCGGGGGCGGTCACCGCGCCGACGTACTCGCCCTTGGCGGAGACGGCGTCGAAGGAGGTCGCCGTGCCGAAGTCGACGATGACGCACGGCCCGCCGTACAGCTGGATGGCCGCCAGCGCGTTGACGATCCGGTCGCTGCCGACCTCCTTCGGGTTGTCCATCCGGACCGGCACCCCGGTCCGGATGCCGGGCTCGACGATCACCGCGGTGACGTCGCCGTAGTAGCGGCGGCACATCTCACGCATCTCGTTGAGCACCGACGGCACCGTGGAACAGAGCGCGATGCCATCGACGTCGGCGCCCTTGAGCAGCGGCGACTGCCCGAGCAGCCCCTGCAGCACGACGGCTATCTCGTCGGCCGTGCGCCGGGCGTCGGTGGCGATCCGCCAGTGCTCGATGACCTCGTCGCCCTCGAAGAGGCCGAGAACGGTGTGGGTGTTACCGACGTCGATGGCAAGCAACATCAATTCCCCCGAAGGTCCAGTGCGATGTCAAGGGCCGGCGCCGAGTGGGTGAGCGCTCCCACCGCAAGGTAGTCAACGCCGGTTTCAGCCACGTCACGGGCCGACTCCAGCGTCAGCCCCCCGCTGGACTCCAGCCGCGCCCTGCCGTCCACCAGCCGTACGGCCCGCGCCAGATCGTCCACGGTGAAATTGTCCAACAGGATCTCCTCGGCTCCCTCGGCGAGCACCGGCTCGATCTGGTCGATCCGGTCGACCTCCACCTCGATCGGCAGGCCGGGGTAGGCGTCCCGCACCGCCCGGAACGCTCCGGCTACTCCACCAGCGGCCACCACGTGATTGTCCTTGATCAGCGCGGCGTCCGAAAGCGACATGCGGTGATTGACCCCGCCCCCGCACCGCACGGCGTACTTCTCCAGGGCCCGCAGCCCGGGAAGCGTCTTGCGGCTGTCCCTGATCCGCGCCCCGGTCCCCTCCACGGCCCGGACCCAGTGGCCGGTGAGGGTCGCGATGCCGGACATGTGGGTGAGCAGGTTGAGCGCGGTCCGCTCGGCGGTCAGCAGGTCCCGGGTGGGGCCGGTGACGGTCATCAGCACGTCGCCCCTCGTGACGTGCTCACCGTCCTTGACCCGGCGCTCGGCCGTGAGGCGGCCCTGGCTGAGGTAGGAGAACGCGCCCTCGGCGACGGCGAGCCCGGAGACCACCCCGTCCTCGCGGGCCACCACGTCGGCGGTGTCGGTCTGCCCGGCCGGGATGGTGGCGAGGGTGGTGACGTCGCCCGGAGCCTGGAGGTCCTCGGCCGCGGCGGCCGCCAGGACGGCCGTCACCGCGGCCGGGTCGAGACCAGCCTCGACCAGGTCCGTCTCCACCTGGGGCGGCAGCACGGTCGCCCGCTGTCCGTGCGGCACATACGTCATGGTCATTCCTTCCGCTGTAAGGGTCACGTCGAGGTGGCCCAGCCACCAGGCATCGTTACGTCCGGGGAAGTCCTCGCGCCAGTGCGACCCGCGGGTCTCCTCACGATTGCGGGCGGCCGCCACCAGCGCCGACGCGACCGTCAGCAGGTTGGTGGCCTCCCACGACTCGGTGCACGGCTCCACCGCCACCGGGGTCCACCGGATGCTCACCAGGGCCTTGGCGACCTCGGTCAGGGACTCCCGGCTGCGCAGCACGCTCGCGCCCCGGCTCATGTGGCCCTGGATCCTGGGCCGGGCCCTGGGGTCGACCAGGCCGGTGGTCCGGTCGTCGGTCACCGGCTCGCCGGGCGCGGGCCGTACGGCGGTCGGGGCCGCCTCGGCCGTGTCTCCCCACCGGTCCGGCTCCGCGTCGGAGTTCTCGGCTCCGGCACTCCGCCGCGCGTGGATGTCGGCGGCGATCCGCCCGGCGAAGACCAGTCCTTCGAGCAGCGAGTTCGAGGCCAGCCGGTTGGCGCCGTGCACGCCGGTGCAGGCCACCTCGCCGCAGGCGTACAGGCCCGGCACGCTGGTACGGCCGTGCAGGTCGGCGCGGACGCCGCCGCTGGCGTAGTGGGCGGCCGGGGCGACCGGGATGGGCTGGGTGACCGGGTCGATGCCGTGTTCGCGGCAGACCGCGTGAATCGTCGGGAAGCGGGTGCGCCACTTCTCCTCGCCGAAATGGCGGGCGTCGAGATACATGTGGTCGGCGCCGGTCTCGCGCATCCGCCGCATGATCGCCTTGGCCACGACGTCACGGGGCGCGAGGTCGGCGAGCTCGTGGACGTCCTTCATGAAGCGGGTGCCCTCGGCGTCGACCAGCACCGCGCCCTCGCCCCGGACCGCCTCGGAGATCAGCGGCTGCTGGCCGGTGGAGTCCTCGCCGAGCCAGAGCACGGTCGGGTGGAACTGGACGAACTCCAGGTCCCTGACGACGGCGCCGGCCCGCAGTGCCAGCGCCACCCCGTCACCGGTGGAGACGACGGGGTTGGTGGTGGCGGCGTAGACCTGGCCCATGCCGCCGGTGGCCAGCACCACGGCCCCGGCCCTGACCGCTCCCACCCCGTCGCGCTCACCCTCGCCCATGACGTGCAGGGTCACCCCGGCGGTCCGGCCGTCGGCGTCTTTGAGGAGGTCGAGCACGAGCGCGTGCTCGATCACCTCGATCGCCGACTCCTGAACGGCCTGGACGAGCGCCCGCTGCACCTCCGCGCCGGTGGCGTCTCCGCCCGCGTGCACGATCCGGTTGCGCCGGTGGCCGCCCTCCCGGGTGAGCTGGAGCTCGCCCGAGTCGTCGGTGTCGAACCGGGCGCCCACCGCGATCAGCCCGCGCAGCGCGGCAGGCCCCTCGGTCACCAGGACCCGCACGGCCTCCTCGTCGCAGAGACCGACCCCCGCGATGAGCGTGTCGGACAGGTGCTCGGCCGGGGTGTCCTGCGGGTCGAGCACGGCGGCGATCCCGCCCTGCGCCCAGCGGGTGGACCCCGACGACAGCACGTCCTTGGTGACGACCAGGACCTTCGCCTCGGGGTCGAGGCCGGCGTACCGCAGTGCCAGGGTCAGGCCCGCGACGCCGGAGCCCACCACGACCACGTCGGCCTCGACCGTCCAGCCCGGAGCGGGCGCGGTCAACCTCTGGGGGATGGCAGGGATCGCCATTGCCGCCTCCTCGCGAGGGGTGTTAGAGGCTCTTCATTTCGTCAACCTGACGATAACGGGCGCGCCGGAGTGACTCTTCCCCGGGGTGGCGGTAGCGCCGCTCGCGCGCGGCCCGGGATGCGCGGAGGATCCGAGAGGACACGCCGCCGGCGGCAGGATGTGTCCCCCTCGGATGTGAGGTATCCCTCAGGCGTGCCGCAACCTTCAGATCACGGACACCACACCCGGCGAGCACCCCGGCGCCGGGACCCGGATCAGAGGTCCACAGGAGTCAGGGGTCCGGGGCCCGGAGTTCGGGGGTTCAGGGTTCGGGGGGCCAGGGGGCAGAGCCTGGAAGCCCCCGGGCCGCAGGAGGGTCCAACGGACGGTCACCGGCTCCGTAGGACGGTCCGCCGGCCCTGGGGAGAGTCCGCCAGACGCAGGACAGTCCAACGGACGGCCACCGGCCCCGTAGGACGGTCTGCTGGGCCGCCGGACGCCAACCCGGCGGCCCAGTCCACAGCGGAGAACGCGCCACCACGCCCAGCGGGCGAGTCCTTCACGTGCACGCGCCCCCACCTACAGCACAGCACTACACGTTGACCTGCGCAAACTCCACCTAGCGGGAGGATTCCGCCGGGTGGTGGAGCCCGTCGCCACGCAGGAGGCCGGGGCCCGGGATGGGAGCGGCGGAGCCCGGGGCCACGGAGCCCGGGATCGGAGCGGCGGAGCCGGAAGCCGGAACCACGGAGTCCGGGATCGGAGCGGCGGAGCCGGGGGGCGGGGCGGCGAGGTCGTGGCCGAGTTCCACGATCCGGTTGTCACGGTCGACGTGGACGACCCTGGGCTGGAAGGTCCTCGCCTCGGCGTCGTCGAGCTGGCCGTACGCGATGATGATCACCAGGTCGCCCTGGTGGACGAGACGGGCGGCGGCGCCGTTGATACCGATGATCCCGGACCCCCGGGGGCCCGCGATCGTGTAGGTCACCAGCCGGGCGCCGTTGTCGATGTCCACCACGTGCACCTGCTCGCCGGGGAGCAGGCCCGCGGCGTCGAGCAGGTCCGCGTCGACGGTCAGCGACCCGACATAGTGCAGGTCCGCCTGGGTGACGGTGGCGCGGTGGATTTTGGACGTGAGCATGGTCCGGAGCATGCGTCGATCACCTTTCGTCCGGTCGCGCCGCCCCATGAGCGTGCACGCCTGCGCGGAATATATCCGACGCCCCGGAGCCACCGGCGGCGCTACCACCCCTTCCTCGCCCCCTCGTCCCTCCTCGCCCGGTCCCCGGCGGTCACCGCCCGACCCTCGCCCACGTCCACGGACAGCACGGGCTATCGCGTGATCTTGCCGGAACCCGAGGACGGGCGCTGTGAGCGGTGAGAGGCGCTCGTCAGGGTGTAGGTGCGGGTAACCGCGATGAGGTCGCCGTCCTCCCTGGTGGCCGCGGTCAGGCCGGGCGGCCTTGGGCGGAAGCCCGGCACCGCGGACAGGTCGTCGGTCTCCGCGATGGCGGTGAGGCGGGCCCGGTCCGCGTCCGGGATGCGCACCGTGATCTGGACTCCCTGAGCGGGGATGCCCCGGAAGCGGACCTCCGCGGGCCAGGTGCCGGCCCGCTTCCCGGTGACGGGGACGCTCACGGAGCCGAACCTGCCGGCGGACGCGGTGGCCGCGGTGATCGGGTGGTCGATCCTCAGCGTCACCGAACGCGCCCCCCTGCCTGCCGTCACGTGCAGCTTGACCGTTTCCTGGTCGCGCGCCAGCACGGAGACACGCGGGCCGTCGGCCTTGATCACCGGCGCGGGACCGGTCCGAAGCGTGCCCCGCGCGTATCCCTCCGGCAGTGCCGCGGACTCGTGGCCGGACACGTACCGCCTGGTCCATTCTCCGGGGTCGGTGTCGGCGCTGACCCAGTGAGCGGTGCGGGTGTCGGCGTTCATGACGTACGCCAGGTGCGTGCGCTGCGGCCGGTCCGCGTCGAACCCGTCCACCAGCAGCCCCGCACCGACCAGTCCCAGGGCGAGGACGACGGCTGTCAGGGACACGGCGACGGCCCGCTCCGGCCCGGCGCCGGGTGTGGGCAGGAACAGTTCGATGATCGGCAGCACCGTCAGCCCGAACAGCGCCAGCACCAGCGCGCTCACCCCGCCCAGCGCCAGCCCCATCCCGTTGAAGGTGTTGGCCGCCAGAGAGGGCAGCAGCATCGCGGCCGTGACCGGACCCAGCATCGCCGCCGTCAGCCGTGCCCAGGCGGATGCGGAAATCAGGACGGCAGCCAGCCCGCCGAGCGCGCACAGCAGCGCCGGCAGGGCGAACAGGAAGGACGCCCCGGGCGCGTACCGGGCACACAGCACGCCGAGCCCGGCCGGCCAGACCAGCGCCCCGACCGACAGCGCCGCCGGCCCCAGCCTGCGACGCAACGGCAGGTACCAGCCGAGCAGCGCCGCCCCGGACAGGACCGCGACCGCCGCCTGGAACGCCTGCGGGCGATGCAGGAGGCCGCCCATGGTGTCGTAGGCGGGTCGCACGGCCACCAGCACCTCCCACAGCCCCTGCGCCAGGAGAGCCGATCCGGCCAGCGGGACGACGGCCGAAGCCGCCGCCCACAGCAGCCGGGGAAGGCTGAGCAGCCGCCTGACGCGGGCCAGCAGCGCCAATCCCGCCACCGCGAGGGCGGCCGACACCGCCAGCGGCCATACGAGCCGGTCCGAGTAGGTGATCATGGTTCCGAGGGCACGGAAATAGGTGACGTCATGGTCGGCGGGCAACGACCCGAGGTCCGCGTTCCCCAGGGCACGGGCCAGCGCCAGCATGTTCGAGCCGTGGTGCTGCAGGCTTCCGCGATGAAGGTTGGCGATGGAGTCGTCGGCGGTGTGGTAGAGCGAGGAACGCTCGATGTAGGCGAAGTTCATGCCGGTGAACCCGGCCTTGGTCAGCGGGGTGAAGTCGGTGTTGTTCGGCAGCAGCCGATAGAGCTCCACCATGGAGGAGTCACCGCGCGGAGCCGGAACGGCGTTGACGAACGTCTCGACCAGCCGGGCGTTGTTCCTTGAGGTCTCGAACATCAACGAGGGGCCGCTCACCCCGCGGGCCTCCCAGTTCAGCAGCACGCCGCCCTTGCGGGCCAAGGGGTGTTCGCGGACGAAGGCCTCGGCGCCGAGCACGCCGTCCTCCTCGCCGTCCGACATGAGCAGCACGATGTCATTACGCGGGCCGGTGCCCGCCCGCAGCGCCCGGACCGTCTCGATCATCGCGGCTACCGCCGCACCGTCGTCGGAAGCACCCGGTCCCATCGCCGCGGAGTCGTAGTGGGCGGCGATGAGAACCGTACCGGTGGGGTCGGTGCCCGGCAGCCGGCCCACGATGTTGTCGACCTGGCCGAACGTCGCCAACCCCGCCGCCGGACGGGCCCCGACCGACCGCTGGACCTCGACCTGGAGACCCGCGGCGCGCAGCCGCCCGGCCAGGTAGTCCCTGGCTCGGTCGCTCTCGGCACTGCCGATGGGCCGCGGCCGGGTGGCGAACTCCGTCAGGTGGGCCACGGCCCGCTCGGCGCTGAACTCGCCGCTCGGGGCCGAGGCCGGCAGGGGCTGCATCGTGCTGTCCGTCATGGCGGACAGCACGATGACCGCGGCCAGCGCGAGAAGGGCGGCCAGGCCGGCCAACATCCGTCTCGGGACGTCGAACATCTTTCCGATCATGGCCAGGAACAGTAGGTTCGGCGGTTCGGCTGGAGGAATGAGGCTCATATCCTCTTATGCCGGTGGTTTTCCGCAGGTGTGGTTTTCCACACCTGGAAACGGTCACACGCCTCATTCCGGCGGTACCCTGACCGTTCATAGCCTCTGGGGCATGACAGATTGGCTGGTTGGGCTGATGGAGAGCTTCGGGGCGCCAGGTGCGGGACTGGCGATCGCGCTGGAGAATCTCTTCCCGCCTCTACCCAGTGAAGTGATCTTGCCGTTGGCCGGCTTCACTTCCTCCAGGGGCGAGATGGACCTGTTGACCGTTCTCGCGTGGACCACGGCGGGCTCGGTCCTGGGCGCGCTGGCGCTGTACTGGGTGGGCGCGCTGCTCGGCCGCGAGCGCACGCTGGCCCTGGCCGCCCGGATCCCGCTGCTGAAGATCTCCGACATCGACAAGACTGAGGCGTGGTTCCTCAAGCACGGACGCAAGACCGTGTTCTTCGGCCGGATGATCCCCATCTTCCGCAGCCTGATCTCGATCCCAGCCGGGGTGGAGCGCATGCCGCTGGCCGCGTTCACGCTGCTGACCACGGCCGGCAGCCTCATCTGGAACACGATCTTCGTTCTGACGGGCTACGTCCTGGGCGAGAACTGGTCGTTGGTGGAGGCCTACGTCGGCATGGGCACCAACGTGGTGATCGCCCTGGTACTGCTGGCCGTCCTGGTGTTCGTGGGCGTCAGGGTGGCCGAGCGACACCAGGGGCGACATGCGTCTCGCCGCTGAGGGGCTGCGGCTGCTGGGGGCGGTGCTGCTGGGGACGGCCACCGCCCTGCTCGACCTGGTCTTCCTCCTGCCGGCGCTGCCGTTCGCCGGCCGTCCGGCCGTGCGGGCGGCGGCCCGGTGGCTGGCCGTGCTCGAAGCCCGCCGGCTACGCCTCGACCCCGCCGCCCTCGGACTCGGCACAGGCCACTCCGACGGACGGGAGCTGCGGTATCTGGCGGCGCGGGCGCCGGTCGGCGTGCTCGGCGGCCTGGTGCTCACGTTGCTCGCCTTCGGCACGGAAGTGGCCGTCAAGCTCGTCTGGTTCTGGGGCAGGGGACTGCCGATCGACGGCATGAGGCCGACCGTGCCGCTGCTGGCCTACGCCGCCCTGGGAGGGACGGTCCTGCTGTTCCTGGACCTGTCGGGCATGGCGGGGGTGCACGCGCTGGAGCGGCGGCTGGCCCTGCGGATGCTCGGTCCCGACCCCACCGAGGTGCTCCGGCACCGCATCGCCGAGCTGGCCGAGAGCCGCGCGGGCGTCGTGGCGGCGGTGGACGCCGAGCGGCGCAGGATCGAACGCGACCTGCACGACGGGCTGCAGCAGCGGTTGGTGGCGCTGTCGATGCTGGTCGGGCGGGCTCGCAGGGGCCGTCCCGAGCTGCTGGAGCAGGCGCACGAGCAGGCGCAGCAGGCGCTGGCCGAGCTGCGCGAGGTGGCTTGGCGGGTATACCCGTCGGGGCTGGACTCCCTCGGCCTGGGCGAGGCGCTGGCCGGTGTGGCCGAGCGGTCGAGCGTGCCGGTCAAGATCGTGTGCGAGCTGCCCGCACGGCCGCCGATGGCGGTGGAGACCGTCGCCTACTTCGTGGTCAGCGAGGCGGTGACCAACGCCGCCAAGCACGCCCGCGCCACCGCCGTCACCGTGGAGGTGCGCGAACGGGACACAATGGTCGTCGTGTGCGTACAGGACGACGGTGTGGGCGGGGCGGATGCCGCGGGCGGCGGATTGTCGGGTCTGGCGCGGCGGGTCGCCGCCCTGGACGGGACCTTCACGGTGATCAGCCCGCCGGGCGGGCCGACCACGATCGTGGCGGAGCTGCCGTGCGGGTGATCCTGGCCGAGGACTCCACACTGCTGCGCGAGGGCCTGGTACGGCTGCTGCTGGAGGAGGGCCACGAGGTGCCGGCCGCCGTCGGCGACGGCGAGGCGCTGGTGTCGGCGGTGGCCGCGTACCGGCCCGACGCGGTGGTGGTGGACGTGCGGATGCCGCCCACGCACACCGACGAGGGGCTGCGCGCGGCGCTGGAGATCCGGCGGCGCTGGCCGGAGGTCAAGGTGCTGGTGCTGTCGCAGTACGTGGAGAAGAAGTACGCCACCGAGCTGATGAGCGCGAACGTGGAGGGTGTCGGCTACCTGCTCAAGGACCGGGTCGCGCAGGTGACCGACTTCCTGGACGCGCTGGAGCGGGTGGGCGCGGGGGGCGCCGCGTTCGACCCCGAGGTGGTGCGCCAGCTGCTGGCCCGTACGAGCCAGGTGGACCCGCTGGCCAAGCTGACCGCGCGCGAGCGCGAGGTGCTGGAGCGGATGGCCCAGGGCCAGACCAACGCCTCGATCGCGCAGGCGCTGCACGTGTCGCAGAGCGCGGTGGAGAAGCACGTCAACTCGCTCTTCGACAAGCTCGGGCTGTCGCACGCCACGGGCTACAGCCGCCGGGTGCTGGCGGTCCTGCGCTACCTCGGCTCCTGAGCCGAGGCAGCCGCGGGGACGACGCGCCGCCGGATCGACTCCTGAGCCGAGGCAGCCGCGGAGACGACGCGCCGCCGGATCCGGAGAACTCCGGTGGACGCCGCGCTAGAAGGTGACCGTCACGTTGTCGATCAGCCTGGTGGAGCCCACCCGCGCGGCCACGGCGAGAATCGCCTCACCCCGGTGGTCGGCACCGACCTCCTCGAAGGTCGCCGGGTCCACCAGGACCAGGTAGTCGACCTCCACGGCCGGCTCCCCCGCCAGCACGGCCCGCGCGGTCCGCCGGACCTCCTCCGGCGTCGGCTCGGCGGCCCCCGCGAACAGGGCCTGGGACAGGGTCAGCGCCGTCCGGCGCTCATGCGAGGACAGGTAGCGGTTACGGCTGGACAGCGCCAGGCCGTCGGCCTCCCGGACCGTGGGCGCCCCGACGACGGAGACCGGGACGTCGAGGTCGGCGACCATCCGGCGGATCATCGCCAACTGCTGGGCGTCCTTCTGCCCGAACACCGCCACGTCCGGCTGGACCAGGTTGAACAGCTTGAGCACCACGGTGAGCACGCCGTCGAGGTGACCGGGCCGGAAGACCCCCTCGACGATCGTGCCCATCCCGCCCGCCGAGACGCCGACCTGCCGGTCCGGTAGGTACATGTCCTCGGCGGAGGGCGCGAACACCATGCTCACGCCCTCGGCCGCGCAGACCTCCAGGTCGGTGTCGAACGTGCGGGGATAGCGGGTGTAGTCCTCGCCGGGGCCGAACTGCAGGGGGTTGACGAAGATGCTCACGGCCACGTGCTCGGCCTGCTCCCGGGCCAGCCGGATGAGCGAGCGGTGTCCTTCGTGCAGCGCCCCCATGGTCGGCACCAGCGCCAGGGCCGCCCTTCCGGGGGACACCGCTCCGCCGATCCTCAGGGCCTGCCTCGCCTTGGCCAGCTCGGCGCGGTCACCCACCACGATCACGTCCATATGTTGCCTCCCAGAGCGTCCAGGAGACGCTCGGCGGCCTCCGGTTTGAGCAGCCCGGCCGCCAGCGCCCGGTCCGCCGTGAGCCTAGCGAGGGCCACGTAGGCGTCCGCCGCCTCGGGGGCGGCCAGGATCAGCGCGTCCACGTGCTTGCGGACCGTCCCGGCGTCTCCACGCACCACCGGGCCGGTCAGCCCGCCGATGCCGAGCCGCAGCACGTTCTCCAGGGCGGCGCCCAGCAGCGGGCCGAGCATCCGGCCCGGCTGCTCCACGCCGATCTTCTCCAGCAGCTCGGAGGACTCCGCGACGAGCGTCACCATGTGGTTGGCCGCTCCCGCCAGGGCCGCGTGGTAGAGCGGCCGGTCCTCGTCCTCGATCCAGACCGGCTCGCCCTCCATCTCGATGACCAGCGCCTCGGCCACCGGGCGGAGCATCTCGGGCGCGGTGACACCGTAGGAGATGCCGACGAGCCGGCGGAGGTCGTCGTCCTTGCCGGTGAAGGTCATCACCGGGTGGAGCGCCAGCGGGAGCGCCCCCGCCTTGGTCGCCGGGTTCAGCACGGCCAGGCCGTACGCGCCGCTGGTGTGGGCCACCAGCTTGCCCCGCAGGTCGGCGCCGGTGCCGACCAGACCCGTGACCAGGTCGGGCAGCACGTCGTCGGGGACCGTCAGGAGGACGAGGTCGGATCCGGCCACCACGTCCTCCGGGCGGGTGAGGGCCAGGCCGAGCCGCTCGGCCGCCCGTTCCCGGGAGGAGTCGGAGACCCCGCTCGCGGCGACGACTCGATGGCCCGCCCGCGCGAGCGCGGCGCCGAGTGCCGAGCCGACCCGGCCGGCTCCGACCACTCCGACGGCCAACCGTGCCGGGCGATCGCCTGCGTCCATGACGTCCCGTCCTTCGACCAGATGGGGGCTCCGTGCCCAGTTGACCAGCGTAACGGGCCCGGCCACCGCAACCACGCCGAGGCGCGTGTCCGAAAGCGGCACCCGATCCCGGAGCCCGCCCCCGCTTGGGGATCGCCCCGTCCGGGCCCGCGTCCGCGCGGGGATCCGCACCTGCTCCGAGGACCCGCGCCCGCCTTGTCCCGCGCCCTCCGAGGGGCTCCACCCGTCTGATCCCACGCCGTCCGACCCCGTTCTCCGAGGACTCGCGCCCGCCTGGTCCCGGGCCCTTCTGAGATCCGACCCGCCGTCCACCGGCTGTCCGGCGGCCCTCCCGTGGCCGGGCGCTGTAGCGTCTGTGGACGTGTGGCTCACCTGGCGTGCCGCGACGGAGCGGGCGCTCTACGGCGACAACGGCTTCTACCTGCGGGAGTGTCCCTCCGGGCACTTCCGGACCTCGGTCGGCGCGTCCTCCGTCTTCGCCGAGGCCGTGCTGTGCGAGCTCGTCGCGCTCGACGACGCGCTCGGCGGCCCGCCGGTGATCGACCTGGTGGACGTCGGCGCCGGTGAGGGCGCCCTGGCGGCCGGGGTGCTCGCCGCCGCGCCGCCCGGGCTCCGGCCGCGGCTGCGGGTGACCGGGGTGGACCTGGCCCCCCGGCCCGCCCGGCTGCCCGGGGAGATCGCGTGGGCGCGGACCGTGCCGGACGGGATCAACGGCCTCGTGATCGCCAACGAGTGGCTGGACAACGTGCCGGTGGACGTCGCCGAGCAGACCGCGGACGGGCCCCGGCTGGTCCTGGTCGACCCGTCGAACGGCGCGGAACGGCTCGGCGGCAGGCCGTCGGAGGCCGACCTGGCCTGGCTGGCCCGCTGGTGGCCGATGCGGGCCCCGGGCGAGCGGGCCGAGATCGGCAGGCCCCGCGACGAGGCGTGGGCCTCGGTGATCGTACGGCTGGCCCGCGGGCGGGCGATCGCGATCGACTACGCACACCCTGTGGACGACCGCCCGCCGTGCGGGACGCTGGCCGGTTACCGCGACGGGGCGGCCGTCGCACCCGTGCCGGACGGGTCGTGCGACATCACCGCGCACGTGGCCCTCGACGCCTGCGCGGCCGCCGGGGAGCGCGCGGGGGCCGTCACCACGGCCCTGACCACCCAGCGGCAGGCGCTGCGCGCCCTGGGCGTCACCGGGACCCGCCCGCCCGTCGAGCACGCCCGCGACGACCCGCGCGGCTATCTCCGCGCCCTGGCCAGGGCCTCCCAGGAGGCGGAGCTGATCGCCGCCGAGGGACTCGGCGGCTTCGGCTGGCTGTCCCAGGCCCGCCTCTGAGAAGGCCGGGCCGCCGCTCGGGAGCGCGGTGCCGTGGCCGCCGACGCGCGGGAGGAGAACGCCGAGCATGTCGGAGCCGGTGTGGTGGTGTCACAGCGCTCCTGGCCGGCGCGTCCCGGGGGCACCCGGTCTCCGGAAATCCGCCGGATCAGAGGCGAACTTCCGGCTCCTTGATCGCGTCAAAGGGATGTCGCTCACCTAATGACTGAAAGCGGTGTTCTTTATGATCAAATTTGTCCTGTCCGGTGCCGCCGTCGCCCTGCTCCTCTGCGGTGCCGCCGCCGCCCCCGCCTCCGCGTCCTCCACGCGGGAGATCCCCAAGGGCTTCCTGAAGTACGAGCACAAGGAGGCCCGGGACAAGGTCTTCAACTGGAAGGTCAGCGACCGGGCACAGCCCCTCGCCCTGCTGACCGACTGCCCGGGGAAGCGGCCGAGTGTGCGCAAGGCCGAGGACTCCCGTACGGTCACCGCCAGAGGCGACAGCGACTACCGCTATGCCGAGCAGTTGGTCGTCATGCCGAGCCCCGAGGCCGCTCAGCAGGTCATGAAGGGGGTGCGGGCCGGGGCCGCGTCGTGCGCCACGAAGAAGCTGGCCGTCAAGACCCGGTCGATCGCGAAGCTCGGTGACGAGGCGTTCACCTTCAGCGCCCAGGACGTCACGGCGGACAGCCTCGGCGGCGCCGAGCGGGCCGTGGTGGTCCGACGGGGCAGCTCCGTTCTGCTGTACAGCGAGTTCACGGCGTACGGCAAGGTCGGCAAGCACGACTTCGGGGGGCTGCTGGCCGATGCCGGAGCGGTGACTCCCCGGCTCTGCCAGGCCGCCAAGGAGTGCTGAGGCGGCGGCACGCCCTCGTCGGAACCGGGTCGGTCGCCCCCGAAAGGTCGGGGGCGACCGTACGGCTCAGACCCGCACGTCGAGGGAGGTCAGTCCGCGGATGATGTAGCCCGGCCCCCAGGTGGGCTCGGCGGCGAGCTCCAGCTTCGGGGCCCTGCGCAGCAGCGCGCCGAACGACTCGGCCAGCTCGATCCGGGCCAGCGGGGCGCCCAGGCAGAAGTGGATGCCCGCGCCGAAGGAGATGTGCGGGTTGTCCGCCCGGCCCACGTCGAGGCGGTCGGGGTCGGCGAACACCTCGGGGTCGCGGTTGGCCGAGCCGAACAGCAGCGCCACCTCCGTGCCGCGCGGGATGTCCACCCCGCCCACGGTGATGTCCTCAAGCACCCAGCGCTCGAACATCTGCAGCGGGGTGTCCCAGCGCATCAGCTCCTCGATCGCCGTGGGCAGCAGGCCGTGGTCGGCGCGGAGCCGTTCCAGCTCAGCCGGGTTGCGCAACAGCGACCACCAGCCGTTGCCGGTGACGTTGACGGTGGCCTCGTGCCCGGCGTTGAGCAGCAGCACGCAGGTGCCGACCAGCTCCTCCTCGGTGAGCCTGTCGCCCTCGTCGGCCACCAGGGCCAGCGCGCTGATCAGGTCGTCGCCGGGGTCGGCCCGGCGGGCGCGGGCCAGCTCGATCAGGTAGTCGGAGAACTCCTGGGCCGCGCGCACCGCGGTGTGCTGGGCCTCGACCGACGGGTTGAGCTCGTACATCCCGCAGATGTCGGCCGACCAGGGCCGCAGCAGGTGCCGGTCGGCCTCGGGCACGCCGAGCATCTCGGCGATCACGGTCACCGGCAGCGGCTCGGCCACCTCGGCGATCAGGTCGCCCCCGCCGCGCTCGACGAACGCCTCCACCAGCTCCCCGGCGATCCGGGCGACCTTGGGACGGAGCGCCTCCACCATGCGCGGGGTGAACGCCTTGGACACCAGGCGCCGCAGCCGCGTGTGGACCGGCGGTTCGACGTCGAGCATCCCGGCCCGGACCACCCGCCAGAACGGGTCCTGGAAGTCGGGGTCGTCCGGCCTGCCGAACTCGGCGTGCGTGGCGACGTGCAGGTAGGAGCGGCCGAGCCGGCGGTCGCGCAGCAGCGCGTTGACGTCGGCGTGCCGGGCGATCAGCCACTGGCCGGTCGGCTCGAAGAAGCTGACCGGCCGTTCCCGCCTCAGCTCGGCGTAGACGTCATAGGGGTGGGCGACGAATTCCGGATTCCAAGGATCAAAGCGCACGTAAGCATCGTAATGTTCGCTGCCAAACTTGTGAGCTACGAGGCGGCCGGCCCGGCCGCACGCGAGCTCCGGCAGACCGAACGGATCAACGGGCACAGGCCGTCGGGAGGTGTTTCGCGACGGGCACAGGCCGTCGGGAGGTGTTTCACGGCGGACCTTCGGGGATCTCCGCGGGATCGCCCCTCAAGCGGGCTGAATCCTTTTCCGCCGAGACTCCCTCTTATATGCGTACCGGCCTTATATGCGTACCGGCGCCACGGCCGGTCGACGGACAGGAGGTTCCCTTGACCACCATGATCGTTATCGCTGTCGCGGCAGTGCTCATCTGCGCCTGCAGCGTCGCGCTCCTCCGCAAGCGGGCCCGGTCCCGTGGCTAGGGCCTCCCGATCCCGGTGGCCCAGCCGGCAGCTGATCGCGGCGGCGCAGCAGGGAGACCAGGCGTCGATCGCCGCTCTGGTCAGCGGGTCCCATCCGCACGTGCGGCGGTTCGCCTTCTCGCTGTGCGCAAGTCCGCAGGACGCCGAGGACGCCGCCCAAGAGGCGCTCATCATCCTCTTCCGCAAGATCGGCACCTTGCGGGCGTCCGGCGCGCTGGCCTCGTGGATGTTCCAGATCGTGCGCAACGAATGCCTGCGCCGCGCCCAGTCGCTGGTGTGGCGGGCCGAACCGGCCCTTGACGGATCCTGCTCCTCCGCGGAGGACGAGGTGCTGCGGGGCCTCGAAGTCGACCAGGTCGCCACCGCGATCGCCGCGCTGCCGGCCGATCAGCGCCTCGTGCTGATCATGCGTGATGTCCAGGGCCTGCCGGGCCCTGTCGTCGCCAGATCCCTCGGGCTGAGCAGCGCCGCCATGAAATCCCGGCTGCACCGCGCCCGGGCCGCCGTCCGCGGCGACCTGCAGACCCAGAACTGGGGAGGAATCGAATGAGAAGCACGAAGATGACCGGCGACGCGGGCTTCGCCAGCAGGTCCGTCTCCCGGCACCTGCTCCGCGGCGGGCTCGGGTTCGGTCTCCTGATCGGAGCCGTCGCGCTGGTCCCGACGGCCGGACCGGCCAGTCTGCTGCTGGCGCCGCTCGGCCTGGTGGCTCTGCGCGGCTGCCCGACCTGCTGGGCCATCGGACTGGTGCAGACGATCTCGATGGGCCGCCTCCAACGCTCCTGCGCGGACGGCCGGTGCACCCTGACGGACGGAACCGGCGGAGATCTCCGCCGGACGGCGGCGGACCGCACGGGAGCTTCGGCAGGCTGACGACACGCCCGCCAGGAACAACCGACGGACATTCCGGGACGCCATGGCAGGCGCGGGCCCGCGCCCCGATGCCGACGGGTGGTGGCGCCCCGATCTCGGCGACCGGGTCCGGGCCGCGCACCACGACAGGCCGGCCGCTTTCACGGCGAGGTCACCTGACCGCTGAGCCTTCACCGTGATCGGGATCCGGCTCCGCCACCCGGTCCGATGGTCCACGCACGCCCTGGTCCTGCGGGGACCCGGCCTGCTCGTCCACCTCGTAGCGGTGGTGCAGCTCGACCGGCCCGTCCTCCTCGGACACGCCCTTGGCCGCCTTGCCGCGCATCCGGATGTTGAGCAGCTCCACGACGAGCGAGAACGCCATCGCGAAGTAGATGTAGCCCTTGGAGATGTGCTGCTCGAAGCCCTCGGCGATGAGCACGACGCCGATCAGCACCAGGAACGACAGGGCGAGCATCTTGATGCTCGGGTGCTTGTCCACGAAACGGCTGATCGGGCCGGAGGCGAAGAGCATCACGACGACCGAGACGATGACGGCCGCGACCATGACGCCGAGCTCGTCGACCATGCCGACCGCGGTGATCACCGAGTCGAGGGAGAACACGATGTCCAGGACCATGATCTGGAGGATCACCGCGGTGAAGGAGGCGGCGACCCTACCACTGGCGTGACCCGACTTGCCCTCAAGGCTGTCGTGCATCTCGAAGACGCTCTTGCCCAGCAGGAAGAGGCCGCCGAGGATCAGGATCAGGTCGCGTCCCGAGATCGGATGGCCGAAGACCTCGAACATCGGCGCCGTCAGCTTCACCACCCACGACAGCGCCAGCAACAGCAGCAGCCGGCTGACCAGGGCGGCGAGGAGACCCAGCTTCCGCGCCTTGTCGCGCTGGCCGGGCGGGAGCTTCCCCGCCAGGATCGAGATGAAGATGATGTTGTCGATGCCCAGCACGATCTCCAGGCCGACAAGGGTGACGAACCCTATCCAGATCTCGGGATCAGTCACCCAATCCATCGTTCACTCCTCCGTCAGGCGTCAGGGGTCACTGCCTAGACGACTGGGCATCACCGCGAGTTCCTGAACAAGGATCACAACTGCGCATTTCAACGACTTGCGGAGCCCGGCCAGGAGTCGGTTATAGTTCCCCTGTAGGTCATGAGTGCCAGTGACAAGCCCCGGCTCGCTGGCCGGCAACCCTCGCGTCCGCGGCGGGGTGCCCCGGGTGAGGACCTGGTCCGGCACGGAGCGTGCCGGGCAAGCGCGGGCTCCACGCACCAACGCCACGGCTTGGGGTCCGATGACCTCCGAGGAGTTCCGGCGTGTCCGCACTGACGATCTTCACCTCCGCCCCCGCCACGTCCGTGACCGTCCCCGCCACCCGCGCGTCCGAGGACCGGCGGATCCCCGCGGTGCTCGGCTCCGACCTCCAGGTCCCGGTCAGGGGCGGCAGGCTCGTCCCCTACGCCAACCTCGACTACGCCGCCAGCGCGCCCTGTCTGGAGCCGGTGAGCGCCGCCGTCGCCGCCGCGCTCCCGGCCTATTCCAGCGTCCACCGCGGTGCCGGGTACGCCTCCCAGCTCACCACGGCCCGCTACGAGCAGGCCCGGCACACGGTCCGCGCCTTCGTCGGGGCGCGCCCCGACGACGCGGGGATCTTAACCCCGAACACCACCGACGCGACCAACCAGCAGGCCCCCCGCCGTACGGCGGGGACCACCCCCG